>JAFPDR010000004.1 GCA_017389885.1 Kiritimatiellia bacterium | reverse complement strand
CCTTGTAGCGCGTGCCGATCTGCCAGCCGCAGGAGCTGAGTCCGTTGTTGCCGTGCAGGTGGTTGCGGATGAGCGCGGCCTGCGGATTGATGTCCGCCGCGTACGCGCCCGGATACGAATACTGCTCGAAGTCGAAGAAGAGCAGCCTCGCGCCGCCGCCGATCGACCAGTCGTCCGTGATGCGGTAGGAGAGGTTCGGGTTGATCACAAAGCCCTCGATCGTCGTCTCCTTAGAGCTCCAGGTCATGAGGCTGTCATGCGAGTAGTTGCTGCCGAGGCCGTACTCGGGCGTAATGCCGAGACCGAAGGTGAAGCCCCAAAGCGCGGGCGCGACGACCTGGAAGTGCGGGAGCACGAAAAAGCCGGGGTCGAGCGGCTTGGCGCGGTGCGTGATGCCGCCGCGGGAGATCTTGATGCGTCCACGCGGATGCTCCGTGACGAATCCGGCCTGCACCGTGATGTTCGTGATGTCGTCGAGCGTCGCGGGGTTGATCGAGTTCGCCGAGCCGTCAAGGCCCCTGCCGAGAAGCGCCCCGCCGTAGGACGTACCGACCGCCGTCGGCTCGTAGAGTCCGAAACCGGACGAAAACGCCGCCGAAGCCGCGAAAATTGCCACTGTCAGTGATAGAATCTTTTTCATTTGGTTTTGTGTTTCCTTTTGTGACGTAAACATTGTGACATTATATGCTTTTTTGTCGCAAAAGTCAACGGGGTACGGGTCTATTTGCAAAATTATTTGATTATTGCGTAATTTTGCTAAGTTTTCCGACAGAAATGTAACTATTTCTACCAGTCTATCGCAGGAATTCCATGCGCGGAGAGGTACTCATTCGCCTTCGAGAAAGGCTTTGAGCCGAAAAATCCGCGGTGGGCGGAGAGCGGAGACGGATGCGGCGAGGTGATGACGCAATGCCTTGTGCGGTCGATGAAGGCGCCCTTCTTCTGCGCGTATGCGCCCCAGAGGATGAACACGAGGTGTTCGCGGCGCTCCGCGAGGGCGCGCACCACCGCATCCGTGAAGACCTCCCATCCCTTGTTCTGATGGCTGCCCGCGCGGTGCGCGGCGACTGTGAGCGTCGCATTGAGGAGGAGCACACCCTGGTCTGTCCACTTTAGGAGATCCGGCATGTGCCCGAGCTCCTTCGAGATGTTCACGAGCGAGGGCGGAGGCTGCACGTCCGGCGGGACGTAGAACGCAAGACCCTGGGCCTGTCCGGGCTCGTGGTAGGGATCCTGTCCGAGTATGACCACCTTCACGGCGTCAAAGGGAGTGCGGTTGAAGGCGTTGAATATCTTGCCCGGAGGCGGATAGACGGTTCCGCTCCTATAGGCCGACTTAACGAACTCGGCGAGGCTGGCGAAGTAGGGCTTCTCGAACTCCTCCGCCAGCACGCGCTTCCACGACTCCTCGATCTTCACTTCCATGCCGATATTATAGCATAACGGGGCGCGGCAGATGTGCCGCGCCCCGTCGTTTCGCCATTGGGTCCGCCCTTACTTGGCGGCTTCGGCGTCGAGCTCGGCCATCGCGGCCTTGCGCGAGAGCTTGATGCGCCCGCGCTGCTCGTCGATGTCGACGCACTTGACCTTGATCACGTCGCCGACCTTGCAGATTCCGTCCATGGACTTGAGGAACTTGTCCGAGAACTCGGAGATGTGGCAGAGGCCCTCGAGCCCGGGGAGGATCTCGACGAACGCGCCGAAGTCCTTCACGCTCGTGACCTTGCCCTCGTAGATCTTGCCGACCTCGGCCACGGCCGAGACCTTGCCGACCTCGAGCTTGGCGGCCTCCATCGACTCCTTGGACGTCGCGAAGATCGCGACCTTTCCGTCGTCGTCGATGTCGATCTGCGCGCCGGTCATCTCGACGATCGCGCGGATGTTCGAGCCGCCGGGCCCGATGAGCGCGCCGATCTTGTCGACGGGGATCTGCATCTCCTCGATCCGCGGCGCGTACTTGTTGAGCTCGGCGCGCGGGGCGGGGATTACGGACTCCATGAAGTCGATGATCTTGAGGCGCGCGTCGTGCGCGGCCTTGACAGCGCCCTCGACGAGGTCCCACGTGAGGCCGCGGAGCTTGAGGTCCACCTGGAAGCCCGTGATGCCCTTCCTCGTGCCGCCGACCTTGAAGTCCATGTCGCCGCAGTGGTCCTCCGCGCCGAGGATGTCGGTCACGAGAACCTTCTGGGACTGGTCTTCGTTGGTGAAGAGGCCGATGGAGATGCCGGCGACGGTGCGCTTCAGCGGAACGCCCGCGTCCATAAGCGCGAGGCAGCCGTTGCAGATCGACGCCATCGAGGACGAGCCGTTGGAGCCCATGATCTCGCTGACGACGCGGATCGAGTACGGGAACTCGTCGGGGAGAACCTCCGCGATCGAGCGCTCTGCGAGGGCGCCGTGGCCGATCTCGCGGCGTCCGGTGGAGCCGAGGCGCCCGACCTCGCCCGTGCAGTAGGGCGGGAAGTTGTAGTGGAGCATGAACCGCTTGGAGGGATCGCCACCCGTCACGGAGTCGAGCTCCTGCGCGTCCTTCTTCGTGCCGAGCGTGACCGTCGCGAACGACTGCGTCTCGCCGCGCGAGAAGATCGCCGAGCCGTGGAGGCGCGGGAACACGCCTACCTGCGCGGAGAGCGGGCGGATCTCGTGCTGGGCGCGGCCGTCGATGCGGAGCCCCTTCTCGAGCACGTTCTTGCGGACGGTCTCGATCTCGAGCGCGTCGAAGAGGTGCACGAAGCCGACCGCGTCGACCTCGGGCCACTTCTCGGCGACCTTCTTGAGGAGGTCCTCCTTGATCGCGGAGACCTTGCCCTGGCGCTCGAGCTTGCCCTTGATGAGGAGCGCGGCCGCGAGGGCCTCGCCGCCCTCCTTGCGCATGAAGTCCATCTTGTCCGCGGGCTGCGGAACGTCGTGGATGTCCTTGTCGGGCTTGCCGAGCGCGCGGCGCATCTCGATCTGGAGGTCGATGATCTTCTCGACTTCCTCGTGCGCGCGCTTGAGCGCCGCGATGAAGTCCTCGTCGCTGATCTCGCTGGCGGAGCCCTCCATCATGAGGAACTTGCCGCGGATGCCGGCGTAGAGGAGGTCGATGTCGCTCTTGGCCTTCTGCTCGTGCGTGGGGTTGATGACCCACTGCCCGTCGATGCGGCCGATCCTGACGCAGCCGATCGGACCCATGAACGGGATGTCCGAGATGTGGAGCGCCGCGGAGGAGGCGTTGACGGCGAGGAAGTCGGCCTCGCGCGTGCCGTCGCTCTGGATGAGCGTGGAGTTGACCTGGACGTCGTTGTAGTAGCCGTCGGGGAAGAGCGGACGGATCGGACGGTCGCACATGCGGGCCGTGAGGATCTCCTTGCTCGTCGGACGCGCCTCGCGCTTGAAGAACCCGCCCGGGAACTTTCCGGCGGCGTAGAACTTCTCGCGGTACTCGCACTGCAGCGGGAAGAAGTCGATGCCTTCCCGCGGCGTGTCGGTGTTGGTGACCGCCGTGAAGACGGTCGTGTCACCGTACGAGACGGTGACGGCCCCGGCGGCCTGCTGCGCCAGGAGCCCGGTCTCTATCACGAGGTCCGTCCCCGCGATGTTGACCTTGAACTGCTTTGTTCCTTGCATTGTTTCTTTTTCTCTTGTTTCGTTGGTAAACTTCTTGGAACGGACGGGGACTCTGGCGTCCCCGCACCCCGCCCACGGCAGAGGAAGCCCCTGTTAGCGGCGGATGCCGAGCTTCTTGATGAGCTCGCGGTAGCTCGCCTCGTTCTCGCGCTTCAGGTAGTCGAGGAGGCTGCGGCGGTTCTGGACCTTGCGGAGGAGGCCGTAGCGGGAAGAATGGTCCTTCTTGTTCGCCTTGAGGTGGGCGGTGAGCGCCTCGATCTCCTTGGTGAGAATCGCAATCTGGACTTCGGAGGAACCCGTGTCGCGGTCGTGACGCTGGAATTCGGACTTGATGGCGGCCTTGTCGATCTTCATTTTATCT
>JAFPDR010000048.1 GCA_017389885.1 Kiritimatiellia bacterium | reverse complement strand
GCACTGCCACGAGAAGCTGGAGGACGACGCGGCGAAGGGGCGCGACGACCGCGTGTGGCAGATGCCGCGCATCATCAAGTCGAAGGACTCCAAGGACTACGTCGTTGACGACAAGGGCGAGGTCTGGCGCGTCATCACGCGCATCATGTCCGCGCATGCCTTCGACGTCGCGCAGGGTCCGGAGCACGCGATGGAGTGCGGTTCGGCGCTGGGGCACTTCCACTATCTCATCAGCGACATGGACCCCAAGACGATCAAGGATCCGCTCCCCGGCTTCCACGTCACCAGCGGCTACCTGAAGAACTACGACAAGACGCTGAAGACGAAGGAGGCGAAGGAGCTCCTCGGCGCGTCGATGGAGGCGAAGAGGCTCGCGAAGTTCATCGAGGAGCGGCGCTCGCTCGCGCTTTGCCTCGAGAAGGCGCAGAAGAAGGGCGAGCTCAAGAAGCGCATGTTCCACGGCGACCCGAAGGTCAACAACATCATGATCGACGACGTGACCGGGAAGGGTACCGCGATGATCGACCTCGACACGGTGAGCCCCGGGCTCATACACCTCGACTTCGGCGACGCGCTGCGCTCGATCTGCAACCCGGCGGGCGAGGAGGAGACGAACCTCGCGAAGGTCGTGTTCGACGAGGACCTCGCGACTGCGTTCTGCAGGGGCTACATGCGCGAGGCGGGGACGTTCCTCACGGACGCGGACCGCGCGTACCTCTACGACTCGATACGGCTCCTTCCGTTCGAGCTGGGGCTCCGGTTCTTCCAGGACTACCTCGCCGGGAACGTCTACTTCAAGACGACGCAGCCGGAGCAGAACCTGAACCGCGCGCGCGTGCAGTTCCGCCTCTGCGAGTCGGTCGAGGCGCGGGAGCGCTCGATACGCGGCTTCCTCAAGAAGCTGTGATTCCGGCGCCGCGCAGATTTTTTCATCTCCTCGTTGCGTTTCGCGCGCGTTTTTGGTAAACTATCTGCGCTTTACGGTAAAAAAGGAACTGCTGAATGGCGAAAGAAGAAGACCAGGCTATCGAGGTCACCGGGACGGTGACCAAGGTTCTGCCTGCCACGATGTACAAGGTCAAGCTCGAGAACGGGCACGAGGTGCTCGCGCACATCTCCGGAAAGATGCGCAAGTTCTTCATCAAGATCGCGATCGGCGACAAGGTCACCGTCGAGATCTCCCCCTACGACCTCGGCAAGGGCCGCATCACCTATCGCCACAAGGCATGACGGCGAGGTACGCCGTTTCCGTCAATCTCTAAGAAACAACACAAAAACAAGGATCAACAATGTCAGGTCACAGCCACTGGGCGACAATCAAGCGCGCGAAAGGCGCGGCGGACGCGAAGAAGGGCAAGATCTTCTCGAAGCTCGGCAAGGAAATCACGATCGTGGTGAAGGCGAAGGGCGGGAATCCCGACAACAACCCGACCCTCCGCACGCTCATCGCGAAGGCGAAGGCGGCGCAGATGCCGAACGACAACATCGAGCGCGCCATCAAGAAGGGAACCGGCGAGCTCGAGTCCGCCGAGATGGTGGACGCCCAGTACGAGGGCATCAAGGGCGGCACCGCCGTCGTCGTGCGCGTGCTCACCGACAACAAGAACCGCGCCGCGGCCGAGGTCTCGAACGTCTTCAAGAAGAACGGCCTCGAGCTCGCCAAGCCCGGCAGCGCGTCGCGTCTCTTCGACCGCATGGGCCAGATCATGATCCCGGCGGCGGACGGAGTTGACGAGGACAAGGTCACCGAGGTCGCGCTCGAAGTCGGCGCTGAGGACGTCATCTCCGAGGACGGCGGCTTCACCGTCAAGTGCCAGCCGAACGACTTCGTGTCCGTCGTCGAGGGAATCAAGGCCGCGGGCATCGCGATCGACGAGGAGAACTCCAACGTCGGTCTCGTCCCGAACATGACGAACCCCGTCTCCGACGTGAACGTCGCGAAGGCGATCAACAAGTTCGTCGACATGCTCGAGGACCTCGAGGACGTGCAGGACGTCTACACGAACATGGAGACGACCGACGAGGTCGACGCCGCTCTCGAGGCCGAGGGCTGAGCGGGGACGGGCGTCGTTGCGACGCTGCAGGGGCCGGACCGCCGCGGGGCGTTCCGGCCCTTTCGTTCTCCAAAATTTGCACTTGCGCGGAATGAGCGAGTTTTGATATAATTTCCGCCGTTTTGCCGCAGAGGGTAGCGACGGGTGTCGCGAGAGCATGCGGTCAGATTACCAGAAAAGGCAAAAGATGGATCAGATAAGGATCAAGGCGGAGGCTCGTACCGAGCAGGGTACTGGGGCGGTCCGCCGTTTGCGCAAGACGGGGATGATCCCCGGAAGCGTGATGAAGATGAGGAAGGGCGGCACCGAGCTCATAAAGCTCCCTGCGCACGACTTCATGATGGCGATGCGCGGGCACGCGAGCAAGCAGCTCCTGGTCACGCTCGACATGGACGGCAAGGAGGTCCCGGCGCTCATGCGCGAGATGCAGAACGACGTTCTCGCGGGCACTCCGATTCACGTTGATTTCAGCGAGGTGTCGCTGACCGAGAAGGTCCGCGTCACGGTTCCGCTGTACCTCGTCGGCGAGTCCGTCGGCGTCAAGCTCGGCGGCGGCGTCCTCGAACAGACGCTCCGCACGATCGACGTCGACTGCCTGCCGACCGACATCGCCGAGAAGTTCGAGATCGACGTCTCGAAGCTCGGGCTCGACCAGACGCTCTTCGTGCGCGACCTCAACCTCGGCGACAAGCAGACCGTCGTCACGCGCGGCGAGGTTCCCGTGGCCGTCGTGAAGGCTCCGGACGACGCTCCCGCAGCAGGTGGCGCCGCCGGCGCAGCCGCCGCAGCAGCCGCGGCGACACCCGAGGTCATCAAGAAGGGCAAGGAAGAGGCGGCCGGCGCTGCCGACAAGAAGGAGGAGAAGAAGTAATGAAGAAGTACGATGCGCTCTACATCTTCGTGGGAATCGCGAAGGAAGACGCCGTCAACGAGAGGCTCGAGAAGGCTCTCGCCGAAGTCACGAGGCTCGGCGGCAACGTGCTCGAGACGGTCGTCATCGGCGCGCCGAAGGACGGCTTCGCCCGTCCGATGAAGAAGCACAACACCGGCATCTACGTCAAGGTGCGCATCGAGCTCGACCCCGCGAAGGTCTCCGAGCTCGTGAACCGCTACCACCTCGTCGAGGAGGTGTTCCGCGTGCAGATCCTCGCCGTCGACGAACGCCGCGAGGCCAAGCTTGCCGACGAGCGCGCGGCGCGCGCGGAGCGCCAGGCGCGCAAGGACGCCGCGCAGGCCGCGGCGGCCGCGGCAGCCGACGCGGAGGCACCGGCCGAGGCGTAAAGGAAGCAGGAAGGGATCAAGGACATGGCATCCTTCAACAAGGTGATTATCATGGGCAACCTGACGCGCGATCCAGACATCCGCGCGACGGGTTCGAGCGGCATGAAGGTCGCGCGCCTCGGCGTCGCGATCAACGAACGCCGCAGGGACCGCAGCGGACAGCTCCAGGACTTCCCCGTGTTCGTCGATGTCGACGCATGGGACAAGCTCGCGGAGCTGTGCGGACAGTTCCTCTCGAAGGGCAGCCCCGTCCTCGTCGAGGGCAGGCTGCAGATGGACACCTGGGAGAAGGACGGCGTAAGGCACCAGAAGCTCAAGGTCCGCGCGATGACGATCAAGTTCCTCGCGCCCCCGAAGGGCGATCTCCGCCAGCAGAGGCCGCAGGAGGCCCAGCAGCCACCGGCAGCTTCCGTGAACGGACTGGAGTCCGATCCCGAAGAACTTCCCTTCTAGCACGTAAACAAAATTAACAACCAAGGAAAACCAAAATGGCTTTCAAGAAATCCAACAGCTCTGCCGGCGAGGAGTTCGCCGCACGCAAGCGTCCGGCGCTCGGTCCGAAGGACCAGATCGACGTCAACGACATAGCGACGCTGAAGTACTACATCACGGACTACGGCAAGATCCTGCCGGCGCGCATCACCGGAGTCACCTCCGCGCAGCAGCGCCAGATCCGCCAGGGCGTCAAGCGCGCCCGCAACATGGGCCTCATGGCCTAAGCGGAAAGGAGCACTGCAATGCATATCGAAGTGATGCTCATGGACAACGTGAAGAAGCTCGGCAAGGCCGGCGACATCGTCAAGGTCGCCCCGGGCTACTTCCGCAACTACCTCGACCCGAAGGGCCTCGCCTCCGTCGTGACGGAAGCCGCCAAGCGCCGCCTCAAGAAGCTCGAGGCCGAGCGCGCCGCGCGCGCCGCCGAGGAGAAGAAGGCCGCTCTCGCCGTCGCGAAGAAGCTCGAGGGCCTCTCCCTCACCGTCTCCGCGCCGACCACGGACGGCAAGAAGCTCTACGGCGCAGTCAGCGTTACCGACCTCCTCGCGGCCATCGAGGCCCAGCGCGGGGTCAAGATCGAGCGCGGCCAGTTCTCCCTCGAGGAGTCGCTGCGCGAGGTCGGCGAGTACGAGGCCAAGATCGACCTCGGCCACGGCGTCTTCGCGAAGTGCCGCATCGAGATCCTCGACGAGGCCGCTCCCGCGGAGTGAGCCCGGCCCGGACCGGAAAAAGAAAGGCGGACGCGCGGCGATGCGCGTCCGCTTTTTTGGTATAATACGCATATGAGCAGATTACATCTCGGAGTTCTCGGGTCCGGCGCGGGCTCGAACATGCAGTCGATAGTGGACGCGATCGGGGCCGGAACCCTCGACGCGGAGATAAAGCTTGTCCTTGCGGACGTTCAGGACGCGAAGATACTCGACCGCGCGAAGCGCCACGGCATCCCGTGCCAGTACCTCGACTGCGCGCCGTGGAAGACGAAGCTCGAGGGCCCCGCGGAAGACCGCTGCATCGAGCTGCTGAAGGAGGCCGGAGTCGACACCGTCGTCCTCGCGGGGTTCATGCGCATCGTGAAGCCCAAGCTCCTCGCCGCGTTCCCGAACCGCGTCCTCAACATCCACCCCGCGCTCCTCCCGGCGTTCCCGGGCGTCCACAGCTGGACGCAGGCGCTCGACTACGGATGCAAGGTCGCGGGCGTTACCGTGCACTTCGTCGACGCGGGGACCGACTCCGGGCCCATCATCGTCCAGAAGGCGGTGCCCGTTCTCGAAGACGACACGCCGGAGTCGCTCCACGCGCGAATCCAGGTGCAGGAGCACATCGCCTTCCCCGAGGCGCTGAACATACTCGCCTCCGGCAGGTACCGCATAGAGGGCAGGAGAGTCCGCATCGGATGACCCCGAGGCACATCGGCAGTTGAAAGTTGGAAAGTTGAAACAAGGAGAAAAAGCAATGCTTACTTGGATGGACAGCCTGAAGGGACGCTCCATGATGCGTCTCGCGTCGTTCACGGACGAGGAGATGCTCAACCTCATCGACCTCTCCGCCCAGCTCAAGGCGCGCCGCGCTGCCGGCGTCAGGGGAGATCTTCTGCACAGGAAGAACATCGCGCTCATCTTCGAGAAGAGCTCCACGCGCACGCGCAACTCCACGCTGATAGCCGTCAGGGACGAGGGCGGGAACGGCGAGTACCTCACGCGCCCGGACATACACTTCGGCAAGAAGGAGTCCGTGAAGGACACCGCGCGCGTGCTCGGTCGCATCTACGACGGAATCCTCTTCCGCGGCTTCAGGCAGGCGGACTGCGAGGCGCTCGCGAAGTACTCGGGCGTGCCGGTGTGGAACGGCCTTACGGACGACTACCATCCGACGCAGATATTCGCGGACCTCCTCACGGTCCGCGAGAACTTCGGCTCCCTCGACGCGAACACGACCGTCGCGTACGTTGGCGACGGACGCAACAACGTCGCGAACTCGCTCATGATGGGCTGCGCCAAGTGCGGCGTCAGGTACGTCTGCTGCTGCCCGAAGGAGCTCAGGCCGGACGAGGCTGTGCTCGCCGAGGCGGAGGAGGTCGCGAAGCGCAACGGAGTAGACATACGCGTGTTCGAGAACCCGACGGAGGGCGTGAAGGGCGCGAACGTCCTCTACACCGACGTGTGGGTCTCGATGGGCGAGGAGGCCAAGACCGCCGAGAGAATCAAGATGCTGCGTCCGTACCAGATCAACATGGACCTCATGCGCGCGACGGGGAACGTCGACGGGAAGCTCATGTTCCTCCACTGCCTGCCCGCGTTCCACGACTTCGAGACGGAGGTCACGAAGGACTGCGGCGCGCTCGAGGTGACGGACGAGGTGTTCGAGTCGAAGTACTCGAAGGTGTTCGACGAGTCCGAGAACCGCATGCACACCATAAAGGCGCTGCTCGTCTCGGCGCTGTGCGACCGCGCGGCGGTGTGATGTCCGCAGGTTTGAAAGGGGAGCAGACAATGAAGAAAACCATAGTGTCCGCGGCGCTCGCAGCGCTTGCGGTCTCCGCGTGCCCGTCCGTCACCGCGGCGGTCGGGCCAAAGTCGTTCGACGACGCGATCGGCGTCGCCGTGGAGAAGGGGCATCCGAGGCTCTTCGCAGGGGCCGACGGATTCGCCGCGATAAAGCCCGCCGCGAAGAAGGGGTCGCTGCGCGAGCTCGCGCTGAAGCGCGTCCTCGAGCGTGCGGATCTGCTTCTCGGGACGCGGCCCCTCGAGCGCAAGCTCGTCGGACGACGCCTTCTCGGCACCTCGCGCACCGCCCTCTACCGCATATCGACGCTCTCGATGGCGTACCGCGTCACCGGCGAGCGCAGGTACCTCGAGCGCGCCCTCGCGGAGCTGAACGCCGTCTGCGCTTTCTCGGACTGGAACCCGAGCCACTTCCTCGACACGGGCGAGATGTCGCTCGCCGTCGCGATCGGATACGACTGGCTGTACGACGGGCTTTCCGAGGACGAGCGCCGCGGGATACGCGAGGGACTCGCGAGGAACGGACTCGACGCCGGCAAGAAGGGCGGATGGTGGGCGAAGGCGAGCAACAACTGGGGGCAGGTGTGCCGCGCCGGGATGATCGCCGCCGCGCTCTCGCTCGCGGACGACCCTGCGCTGCGCGCAGACTGCGCGAAGATGCTCAAGGAGAGCGTCGAGGCGCTGCCGATATCCATGAAGGCGATGTCTCCCGACGGATGCTATCCGGAGGGAACCGGCTACTGGCACTACGGCGTCAGCTTCAACGTCTTCGCGATCGCGATGCTCGAGTCCGCGTGCGGGACCGACTTCGGCCTCTCGGACCTTCCAGGGTTCTGGGAGACCGCCGACTACCCCAACCTCGTGACGGGTCCGACCGGGCTCACCGTCGGCTACTCGGACTGCGGCTCCGGACGCTCCGCGATGCAGATACTGTGGTGGTTCGCCCGCAAGCTAAACCGCCCCGACGTCGTCTCCGCGAAGGAGGTGTGGGCGTGGAACAACCCGACGCCGAAGAACTTCTCCGGATGGCAGCCGCCGGTCGAGCTCCTCTGGATGGACGACAGGAAGCTCGAGACGTTCCCCGGCCGCGCGCCGCTCGTGTGGTGCGCGAAGGGCGTGGTCCCGATCGCGACGCTCCGCTCCGGATGGGGCAAGGGCGATTCGTTCGCGGGGCTCAAGGGCGGCAGCCCGAGCGCGAACCACGGACACATGGACGGCGGCAACTTCGTCCTCGACATGGCCGGGGTGCGCTGGGCGTGGGAGCTTCCGCACGAGGAGTACAACCGCATCGAGCAGATGAAGACCGTCTCGCTCTGGAGCATGTCGCAGGAGTCCTCGCGCTGGTCGCTCCTCAGGCTCAACACGTTCGGACACAACGTGCCGCGCATCGGCGACGCGCAGCAGTCCGTCAAGGGCTTCGCCAAGTTCGTCAACGCCGTCGACTCTCCGTCCCCTTCGGCCATAATCGACCTGACGTCCCTGTATCCGGACGCGACGAACGTTACGCGCGTCGCGACGCTTTCCAGGGACGGCAAGACGTTTGAGGTGTCCGACTCGTTTTATGGGCTCAAGCCGGGGACCGAGGTGCACTGGCAGTTCGTCCTGAAGGCGGAGGCCGAGGCGAAGGGTGGCAGCCTCTCTCTGACGGACGGAGACCATGCGCTCAGCGTGGTCCGCGAGGGCACGCAGGCGACTTTGTGGTCCGTCTCCGAGGCGGAGGGCCCCAAGCCCCTCAACTCGCCCAATCCCGGCTTCTCCATCGCTTCCTTCGTGGTGCGTGCGGGAGATGACGGCAAGGCATCCGCGAAGGTCAGGTTTGCGCTCGCAAAGTGAGTGGAATCAAGTGAGGCGGGTCAGGCGAAGGGACACGTCGCAAGCGCGGTGGGGACTGTCCCCATGGTAAACGCTACTTCGTCGGCTTCAGGAATTCGGTGAAGGTCTTGCCGTTGCGGGAGCCGGAGTAGATCTTCACCCAGTCGACGTGCATGGCCGTCGGAAGCGTCGATTCGTCCACAGTGCCTACCCATTGGCCGCCGAGCTGCATGTCGATCATGAGGTAGAAGGGCTCCGTCCAGGGGTAGCGCTTCGGGTCGTCGCCGATTTTTTCGTACACGTGGGTCGCCTTTCCGTTCACCGACCACGTGATCTTCTCTGGCGTC
>JAFPDR010000047.1 GCA_017389885.1 Kiritimatiellia bacterium | reverse complement strand
GTGGAGACGTCCGCGCCGGGCTCGCTCTCCTTCGCGCGCGCTCGGACACCATCTTGTCGAACAGCGTCATTTGAACAGCCTCTCTGCAGCCTTGAAAAGGTCCGGCTTGTATCCGCAGGCCGCATATGCGGAGAATATCGCCGGATCATAGTGCTCAAACGAGTCGAAAACGGAGCTTCCAAGAGCGGCTCAAGGTCAAGATCGAAGTCGACATCGACCCGCCGCCGAAGTTCGCGACGGAGATGGCTACAATGTCTTCGCCGAGGACGTTCTGGGTCCGATCGTACGTCCTCCCCGACCTCTTTGCCGGGAAGGTCTCGGCGGCGCTGTTCCGCAAGTGGAAGAACCGAGTGAAGGGACGCGACTGGTATGACGTCGCGTGGTACATTGCGAAGCGCGTTCCGCTGAACCTCGAGCATCTCGTCGAGCGCGCGAAGGAGAGCGAGCCCGGCGCGGACGTCTCCACGCCCGAGAAGGTGATTGCCGCATTCGACGCAAAGATAGACGCGGTAGACTTCGTGAAGGCAAAGGAAGATGTCCTTTCGTATGTAACCGATGTTTCCGAACTAGACATCTGGAGCAGGGAGTTCTTCCGCCAGATGGTCAGGAAGATCGAATTCAAAATCTGATTTAAACCGAAAAGAACCAAGACACAAGATGGCAAAGAAAGACAAAGACAACCTGCCCCCCAGCCTGTTCGACAACCTCGACCTGTTCGCGGTCGCACCGGCGAAGAAGGGCGACGAGAGCGCGGAGGAGGCGAAGGGCGCCGAGGAGGCGCAGCCCGAGGAATCCGCGCCGGCGGCGAAGGAGAAGAAGGCGAAGGGCGAGAAGCCCGCCGAACCCGTGATGCCGAAGCCCGGGCTCACCGGGCACGGACCGATGCGCGACCTCTACGACTTCAACTTCCGCCAGTACTCGGCGTACGTGATCTGCTCGCGCGCGATACCGGCCGTGGAGGACGGGCTCAAGCCCGTGCAGCGGCGCATCATGCACGCGCTGTACGAGCAGGACGACGGACGCTACACCAAGGTCGCGAACATCGTCGGCCAGACGATGCAGTACCATCCGCACGGCGACGCGTCGATCGGCGACGCGATCGTCGTCCTCGCGAACAAGCTGTGGGGCAAGGGCAAGGGATACCTCATCGACGGACAGGGAAACTTCGGCTCGCTCCTCACGGGAATGCCGCACGCGGCCGTCAGGTACATCGAGTGCCGCCTCACCGAGCTCGCGAAGAACGAGGTGTTCAACCGCAAGACCACGACCTACGTCCCGAACTACGACGGACGCAAGGAGGAGCCCGTCTACCTGCCGGCGAAGATTCCGCTGCTCCTGATGATGGGGGCGGACGGCATCGCGGTCGGACTCTCCACGGCGATTCTTCCGCACAACTTCATCGAGCTCCTCGAGGCGGAGATCGCGCTCATCCAGAAGAAGCCGTTCCAGCTCTACCCCGACTTCCAGCTCGGAGGCGTGATGGACGTGAGCGAGTACCAGGACGGACTCGGCAAGGTCAAGGTGCGCGCGAAGATCGAGAAGGAGGACAAGAACAAGCTCGTCATAACGGAGCTTCCGTGGGGCGAGACGACCGACTCCATCGCGGAGTCCATCGAGGAGGCGATCAAGAAGAAGAAGGTTCCCGTCCGCAAGCTGCACGACCTCACCAGCGACACCGTCAAGATCGAGCTTGAGCTCCAGGCGGGCGAGAGCCAGGAGAAGGCGATCGTCGCGCTGTACGCGTTCACGAACTGCGAGAAGTCGCTCTCGTCGCGCCCGATAGTCCTCGACCAGGGCCGTCCGCGCCTCATGAGCGTGACGGACATCCTGAAGAAGAACGTCGAGCGCCTGATGGAGCTCACGAAGCGCGAGCAGGAGATACGCCTCGGCGAGCTCGACGACCTCTTCCACGCCCGCACCCTCGACCGCATCTTCATCGAGGAGCGCATCTACAAGCGCATCGAGACCGAGAAGACGATGGAGGGCGTGCGCAGCGCCGTCCGCACCGGCTTCGTCCCGCACATGAAGGAGCTCAGGCGCAAGGAGATAACGGACGACGACATCGAGCGGCTCCTCAAGCTGCAGATCCGCCGCATCTCGCAGTTCGACATCGACAAGAACCGCGAGGAGATCGAGGGCATCCTCAAGGAGGAGGCGCAGGTGAAGGACAACCTCGTCCATCTGCGCGCGTTCGTCGTGAAGTACCTCAAGGGACTCGTCAAGCAGTACGCGAAGAACTATCCGCGCTGCACCAAGATCGAGTCCGGCGCGTTCAAGGAGGTCGACGTCCGCGCGATCACCGCGAGCGAGCTCACGATAAAGTGGGACAAGGAGAACAACTACGTAGGCTCGGGACTGAGGAACGGCGACGAGCTCTTCAAGTGCTCCTCCCTGGACGAGCTCATCCTCGTGTGGAAGACGGGGCGCTTCCGCAAGGTTCAGCCAGAGGACAAGATCTTCGTGGACAAGGACCTTCTCGCCGTCATGCGCTACAACCAGGAGAAGGACCGCGAGACGCTCGACTTCACGTGCGTGTACGAGGAGGGCGCGTACGGGTTCAGCTACATCAAGCGCTTCCGCTTCGGGGGGCTCATCCGCAACAAGGACTACTTCCTCGCACCGGAGAAGCCGAAGTCGAAGATACTCCTCCTGCAGAAGGGCTGCCCCGAGACGCTGTACGTCAAGTTCAAGCCGGCGAAGGGGCAGAAGATACACCAGCAGCACTTCCTCCCGCTCGAGCTCGTCGACCGCGTGAACCGCGAGACGGGCAAGACGGAGAAGCAGGAGGTCGTGCCGATCCGCTCCGCGACGGCGAGGGGCAAGCAGCTCACGACGAAGGCGATCGCGCGCGTGTCGGGCACGAAGGGCTCGTGGTGGGACGACTCGGAGCCTCCGTCGAAGGGCGTGCTCGACTGACGCCTACGCGTTCGCCTTCCTCCACGCGTCCGGCGTCGTGCCGAACGCGGAGGAGAAGGCGCGCGAGAAGTACTGCGCGTTCAGGAAGCCCGAGTCGGTCGCGACCTTAGCGGCGGGACGGTCCGTCTCCTTCAGCAGCCTGCACGCGAGCGCGAGCCTGCGGCGGAGTATCTCCCTGTGGACGCTCGTGCCGAGCTCCGCGCGGAAGGCGTTGTTGACCGCGGTGTGCGAGTAGCCGAGCCGCGCGAAGACGTCCTTCGCCGTTATGCCGCGCGACACGTTGCGCGCGATGAACACCATCGCGTCCGAAAGCCACGGGGTGCGGAACGGATACACCTCCGTCGACGCCCGCTCGACTACGCGGCGCGGCGGATGCAGCACGACGCGCGGCGCCGCCTTCGCGTCCGCCATGCGCTCGGCGAGCATCTCGCCGGCCCTGCGCCCGAGCGAGAAGGGGTCCGTGTCGATGCTTGAGAGCGGCGGGCGCGCGAAGGTCCCGAGAAGGACGTCGTTGTCCACTCCGAGCACCGCGACCTCTCCCGGGACGGACACGCCCGCGGCCTCGCAGGCGCGCGCGAGCTGGAACGCGCGGATGTCGTTGCAGCAGAAGACGGCGATCGGCTTCGGGAGCGAGGCGATCCAGTTCCCGAGCGAGCGGGCGTCGGGAATGCGGTCGGTTCGCTCGTTGCGGAAGAACGTGTCGTCCAGCCGCGCGGACTCCTCGCCCGCGTACGCGAAGCACGGCCTGCCAGAGCGCCGCACAGCCGCGACGAACGCCTCGCCGCGCGCGGCGGAGAAGCGCGGTCCCGCGAAGCCGCAGAACGCG
>JAFPDR010000046.1 GCA_017389885.1 Kiritimatiellia bacterium | reverse complement strand
CAGCGAGAAGAACAAGGCGACGATCCTCGACTACACGCGCCGCATCGCGACGGAGCTCAAGGTCGTGGGGCTCATGAACATGCAGTTCGCGATCGAGGACGACAAGGTGTACGTCATCGAGGCGAATCCGCGCGCGAGCCGCACGGTTCCGCTCGTGTCGAAGGTCGGCGGAGTCCAGATGGCCGGCATCGCGACGCACCTCATGCTCGGCGACACCGTGAAGTCGATGGGCCTCGACAAGAAGCACGTAGTCCCGTACTTCGGCGTGAAGGAGGCGGTGCTGCCGTTCGACAAGTTCCCGGAGGTTGACCCCGTCCTCGGGCCGGAGATGCGCTCCACGGGCGAGGTTCTCGGTCTTGCGGACAACTTCGGCCTTGCGTACTTCAAGTCGCAGGAGGCCGCGGGCGCGCCGCTTCCGACGAAGCCTGGACGCGTCCTCGTCTCGCTCACGCAGAAGCAGGCCGACATCGAGTCCGCCGTCAAGAAGCTCGTGGACCTCGGCTTCACGATCCTCGCGACCGAGGGCACGGCCAACTGGCTCCGCGACCTCGGCATCCCGGCGTATCCCGTCGCGAAGATCGGCGAGGGGCGTCCCGACTGCCTCGACGTCGTGAAGAACCGCGAGGTCTCGCTCGTCATCAACACTCCGTCGGTGAAGGCGAACTCCATCGAGCACCTCGGGCGCATCCGCAAGGCTTGCATCAAGTACAAGGTGCCGTACCTCACGACCATCGCCGCTGCCTACGCCGCGGCGGAGGGCATCGAGGCCGCCATGAACGGAAAGGGCGACGTCAAGTCCCTCCAGGAGTACCACGCGACGATAAGCTGAGCGGCGCCGCCAGACTAAATTGTCAGCAATGAGTTGGCTGTCGGGTATGCCTGACAGCCAACTCATTAAATTTGACTTGATTCGAAATCGCGCCGCACATGAGCGGGGCGGATTATGGTATAATTTTAGGCATGGAAAGATGCTTCAACATCGCGGGGCCGTGCTTCCCCGACGAACACTATATGCTTCCGGCGCTTGAAAGACTGCCGGGGATAGAGCGCATCGTCGAGCAGCGCAGCTACTTCGTGCTGCACGCCGCCAGACAGTCCGGCAAGACGACTATGCTCATGGCGCTTGTGGATGAAATCAACTCAAAGGGGAAGATGAACGCCCTCTACTTCACGGTGGAGAGCGTCCAGCGGTTCACCGACCCGCGCGACGGGATTCCGAAGATAGTGGAATCGATGCGCAACGCCATGCTGCGGCATCCTCTTTTCAAGGGGCTTGTCCGCGATCCAAGTTCGGACCTGCCGGCCTTGCTTCCGCCTCCTCCTGGGCTTGACGTCAAGGCGCTTCTTGCGCAGATGTCGGAATATTCCGGGAAGCCGCTCGTCGTTTTCTTCGACGAGGTGGACTGCCTTTCGGACGACACGCTCGTCACCTTCCTGCGACAGCTCCGCGACGGCTACGTCACGCGCAGGGCTTCGCCGTTCCCGGCGTCGATTGCGCTTGTAGGGATGCGCGACATCCGCGACTACAAGGCGCGGATACGCCCCGACGGACAGACTCTCGGAGACGCGAGCCCGTTCAACATCATCAAGCGCGACCTTACGATGCCGAACTTCGGGCGGAACGACATCGCGCGTTTGTACGCCCAGCACACCGAGGCGACGGGACAGGTCTTCTGCGAAGGTGTCGTCGACAAGGTCTACGAATTTACGCTCGGACAGCCCTGGCTTGTCAACGCCATTGCGGAGGAGTGTGTCGAGATCATCCACGAGTACCGCTACGACGAGCCGATTACAGTCGACGACGTCGTTGCCGCAAAGGAGAAGATAATACGGGCGAGAGGCACGCATGTCGACAGTCTCATGGAGCGTCTGAAGGAGCCGCGCGTGAGGCGCGTCGTCGAGCCGGTCATACTGGGCAAGATGCAGGGGGCTCCGCGCAACGATGACGACTACCGCTATGCCCTTGACCTTGGCATTCTCCGCGAGGACGGCAAAGGCTCGCTCGTTCCGGGCAATCCCATGTACGCGGAGATCATGCTGCGCTACTTGACGTTCGACGAGCAGGAGAATTTCAAGATGCGATACGGCACGCCTTTCTGGCTCAAGCCTGACGGTTCTTTGGACATGCCGGCGCTGATGGCTGAGTTCCAGAGGTTCTGGCGCGAGAACAGCGGCGCGGACCGCGAGGTGTACGGCTACAACGAGGCGACGCCGCACCTCGTGATGATGGGCTATCTCCAGCGCGTCGTCAACGGAGGGGGGCGCATCGCCCGCGAAATGGCGCTTGGCTCGAAGCGCCTGGACCTGTGCGTGGAGTTCGGGAAGTTCCGCTACGCAGTGGAGCTGAAGATGCGTCGCAACTTCTCGCCGACGGAGTCGCCTGCGCAGCTCGCGGGCTACCTCGACCACCTCGGCCTCACGGAAGGCTGGATGGCGATCTTCGACGAGGACATGTCCAAGAGCTGGGACGAGAAGATATACACGCGCGACATGGAACTTGACGGCAAGACGCTCCATTTGATCGGGCTGTAGTCGATGAGTAAGAAGAAATACCCTGTCCGGATACCGCGGTATGCCGCGGGAATCCGCGCGCAGGAGTCTCGCTCCGGCGGCGCGCGCACATGGTGGGCGCGCCGCTGGGTCGAGGTGCTGGAGCGGATGGGACTCGGCGCGCGGCTCGGGAGGGGAAAGCACTACGCCGTCTCCGGACAGGTCACCGGAATGCGCCTCGAGGGTCCGCACGTCGAGGCGCAGGTAGTCGGCACGCGGCCGGACCCCTATCGGGTCACGATAGACTTCCGCGTTCCCGAGGGAGCGGCGCGCGAGGCGATAGTCGCGCGCATCAAGGGGGAGCCGATGTTGGCGGCGCGTCTCATCGCGGACGACATGCCGACGGAAGTCGAGCAGGCGTTCCGCGACTGCGGGCTCGACTTCTTCCCGGGCGGAAAGCTCGCGCCCGGCGTGTACGACATGACGACCGCGTGTTCGTGTCCGGACTACGCCAACCCCTGCAAGCACGTCTCCGCCGTGCTGCTCATCCTGGGAGAGGAGATCGCGCGGCGTCCGATGACGCTCCTGGAGCTCCGCGGAATCGCCGAGGAGGATCTTTATGAGGGGTGAGTGCGCGAAGAAGGAGAGCGCGGTCCTGAAGCGCCTCGGTCCCGTTCCGTTCTGGCGCGGGGAGCGCAAGTGCCTCGACGCGCTCGGCGAGATGTACTCGCGCGCGATGGAGAGCGCGGCGAAGATGTGGTATAATGTGCAGCATGAAAAGTTACATAGGCAATAGGGTAGCCGTCGCGTTGGCGGCGGCGATGCTGTGCGGGGCGTGCGCGGCGGAGTTCGCCATCCAGGGCGAGATAGACAGGGTCGCGGCGGAGGGCGGCGGACGCGTGGCGGTTCCGCCGGGCGAGCACCTGACGGACGGGCCGATCCTCCTCAGGAGCAACATAGAGCTCCACCTCGAGGAGGGCGCGAGGATCGTCTTCCCTGACGATCCGAAGAAGTACCTCCCCGCCGTGCCGACGAGCTGGGAGGGCGTAGAGTGCCTCAACTACTCGCCGCTCGTGTACGCCTACGGATGCACCAATGTCGCGATCACCGGAAAGGGCACTTTCGCCCCGAAGATGGGCTTCTGGCGGAAGTGGTTCGGACGCGGCAAGGGCCACATGGAGGCTACGCGCAGGCTCTACGACTGGTGCAGCTTCCTCGCGCCGCTGGAGGAGCGCGACCTCACGAAGATACCAGAGTCCAACGTGCGTCCGCACCTCATCCAGTTCAACCGCTGCGCAAACGTTAAGCTCGAGGGCTTCAGGATACGCGAGTCGCCGTTCTGGACGATCCACCTCTTCCTCTGCGACGGAGTGACCGCGCGCGACCTCGACGTCTACGCTCACGGACACAACAACGACGGAATAGACATCGAGATGACGCGGAACGTCCTCGTCGAGAACTGCCGCTTCGACCAGGGCGACGATGCGATCGTGATCAAGTCCGGGCGCAACCAGGACGCATGGCGCCTCGCGACCCCGAGCGAGAACATCGAGGTGAGGAACTGCACGGTCGTGAACGGACACGTCCTGCTCGGAGTCGGCAGCGAGATGTCCGGCGGCGTCAGGAACGTCTACATGCACGACTGCACGCTCGAGAGCGAGGCGTTTCGCCTCTTCTACGTCAAGGTGAACGAGCGCCGCGGCGGGTTCGTCGAGAACATCCGCATGGAGAACGTCAAGGCGAAGAACGTGCGCTGGGGTGTGATGGCCGTGGACACCGATGTCCTCTACCAGTGGAAGGACTTCCCGACGCACGAGGTGCGCGTGACGCCGATCCGCGGCCTCGTGATGAAGAACGTATCCGTCGACGAGGCGGAGAGGCTCGTCGACATACGCGGCGACGCGCGCAATCCCGTGGACGGAGTGACGCTTGAAAACGTCCGCCTCGCGAAGGCGCGCAAGGCGGACCGCGTCGAGAACGCGAAGAACGTGACGGTGGACGGAGAGGTGCGGAAATGACGCTGAGGCTGAACGGAATCGACGTCGACTGCATAATCGGGGAGCGTCCGGACGAGCGCACGCGCCTCCAGACGCTCCGCGTCGACGTGGAGCTCGAGGTCGACGGAATTGCCGCCGAGACGGACGAGCTCTCCGACACCGTCGACTACGCGGCGCTTGCGGCGCGGATACGCGAGGCGCTGTCCGCCGCGAAGTGCAGGATGATCGAGCGCGCGGCGAAGGTGGTGCGCGACGTGTGCCTCTCCGAGCCGAAGGTGCTCGCGGCGAAGGTGCGCGTCGTCAAGTCCGGGGCCGTTCCCCATCTGGAGTCTGCGGAGGTGGTGCTGTGAAGATAGAGGCTGTTGTTTTCGATTTCGGGGGCGTTATGACGACCTCCACTATGCCGCAGCGGGTGATGGCGCTCGCGGAGGAGAAGGGCATCGACTGGAATGTGTTCAGGAACGGCTTCGACGCCCACCGCCTCGACTACGACGCCGGGCGCATCACGCTTGACGAGATGTATGCGCTTATATGGCGCGACGCGGGGCTCAAGGTCTCCGCCGAGACGAACGCCGCGTTCCTGAAGGCGGACGACGAAAGCTGGTGCTACAGAAACGAGCGGACGCTCGAGTGGATGAAGTCCCTGAAGTCTCGCGGCTTCAAGATCGGGATCCTCACCAACATGGCGCCGAAGTTCGCGCGCGAGCACTTCGAGAGCGTCTTCGCCGACTTCATCTCTCTTGCCGACGCGATGGTGATTTCGGGGGACGAGGGGATCGTCAAGCCCTCGCGCGAGATATACGACCTGCTGCGCGGGCGCATCGCGCTCCCTGCGGGCAGCCTCTGTTTCGTGGACGACCTCGAGAAGAACGTCGCCGCGGCGCGCGCGGCGGGGTGGCAGGCGATCCGCTTCATGTCGAACGACCAGGTCGAGGCAGATTTCGAAAGGCTCGCCGCGCAGTGACGGTCGTGCTCCATTCCTGCTGCGGACCCTGCGCGAGCGCGTGCGTTCCGCGCCTGAAGGGGCTCGGGCACGACGTGACCATGCTCTTCGCCAACTCGAACATCGACACGGAGGCGGAGTTCGATAAGCGACGCGCGGAGGCCGCGCGGCTCGCGGCGAACGACGGCGTCGCGTTCGCGTCGCTTCCATACGACCACGCCGACTGGACGGAGAAGGTAGCGCGCGGCTTCGAGGATGCGCCGGAGAGGGGCGAGAGGTGCGCACGGTGCTTCCGGTACAACCTCGCGAAGGCGGCGGAATGGGCGCGTGCGCACGGCATGGAGGCCTTCACGACGTCGCTTACCGTCTCTCCGCACAAGCCGAGCGCGGTGGTGTTCGCCGCGGGGCGCGAGGCGGCGTCCGCAGGCCCGGTGGCCTTTCTCGAGGAGGATTTCAAGAAGAAGGAGGGCTTCAAGCTCTCCGTCGCGCGATCGAAGGAACTCGGCCTCTACCGTCAGTCGTACTGCGGGTGCGAGTTCTCGAAGCGCCCCGTCACCTGCGCGGCTCGCGCGGCGTGCAGTGAATAGCGTAACTTACGGCACGCAACCCGAGGGCGGCGATTTTTGGTATAATAACCGAAATGGTTCCGGAGAAGACGAAAGACGTTTCCACGAAGAGTCGAGTGGTTCTGGGGATTGGCAGCCCCAAGGAGAGTCGAACTCCTCTACCAAGCATGAAAAGCTCGTGTCCTAGCCGATAGACGATGGGGCCGAAAAACCCATATAGTATATCATAAAGGACGCGGCGGAATCAAGGGGGCAGTTTGACCGAACGCGAAGCATACGTGGCCTTCAACCTGACGGACAAGACTGGTTCCGTCAAGGTGGCGGAGCTTGCGCTCGCCGCAGGATCGGTTGCGGCGGCATGGGAGGCGTGGCCGCACAAGGTCGCGCGCGCAGGCGGAGAGGTGGACGTCCAGGCCGAGTTCGCCCTCGCGAAAAAGTACGGCGTGGAGATCGTCACCCCTGCGGACGCGGCGTATCCGCCGCGCCTCCTCGAGCAGCCGTCGCATCCGCTCGCCCTCTACGTGAAGGGCGACGCGTCGCTCCTGTCCTCGCCGTGCGTGGCGATGGTCGGGACGAGGAGATCGACCGCCTACGGACTCGAACAGGCCTTCCGCATCTCCCGCGACCTCGCCGCACGCGGATGGACGATACTTTCGGGGCTCGCGATCGGAATCGACGCGCAGTCCCACCGCGGAGCGCTCGACGCGGGCGGCAAGACCGTCGGCATAATAGGCTCGGGGCTCGACCGCTTCTATCCGGAGGAGAACCGCGAGCTCGCGCGGGAGATCGTAGCGAAGGGCGGGGCGGTCGCGAGCGAGTTCCCGTTCGGACGCCCGCCGGACCAGCAGACCTTCCCGCAGCGCAACCACGTCGTCGCGGCGCTTGCGCGCGGAGTAGTCGCGGTCGAGGCGCCGCACAAGAGCGGAACCCTCATCACGACCTCGCTGGCCCTCGACATGGGTCGCGTCGTCATGGCGATCCCCGGACGCGTCGACTCGCGTGCGAGCGGGGGCTGCAACGAACTCATCCGCGCGGGCGCGAGGCTCGTCAGGAACGCCGCGGACGTGGAGGAGGAGCTTTCCGAGCTCATCCCGAAAACAGGCACGGGCGGCAGGGGCCGATCGCCGAGCGCCCCGCAGAACGCCGACGACAGGGGCCGATCGCCGAGCGCCCCGCCTCCGCCGTTCTCGATCGAGGAGTCAATGATAATGCGAGAGGTAGACGCCGAGGGCGTCTCGATGGACGTCCTCATACGCCGCACCGGGCTTCCCGCCGAGAAGGTGAACGCGCTGTGCATGGCGCTGCGCCTCAAGGGGCGAGTCCGGTTCTTCCCCGGCAACCGCGTGGCCCTTCCGAAGGAAAGATGACTTATGAAAATCAAAGTATTCAGAGACCCTGCAAAACTGCAGAAATGGTGCCGCGAGCGCAAGCTCGCCGGCGCGAAGATCGCGCTCGTCCCCACTATGGGGGCGCTGCACGACGGACACATGTCGCTCATCCGCGCGGCGAAGAGGCGCGGCGCGGACGAGATCGTCGTGAGCGTGTTCGTGAACCCGGTCCAGTTCGGGCCGAACGAGGACTACGAGAAGTATCCCCGCGACGAGAAGGCGGACCTCGCCAAGTGCGCCGCCGAGGGCGCCACGGCGGTGTTCTTCCCGACGCCGGCGAACATGTACCTCGACAGGCACTCGGTGTACGTCAACGAGGAGGACCTCTCGAAGGGCCTATGCGGCGCGAGGCGTCCGGGGCACTTCCGCGGCGTCTGCACCGTGGTCGCGAAGCTCTTCAACCTCGCGCACCCTGACTTCGCTGTGTTCGGGCAGAAGGACTACCAGCAGGCGCAGGTGATCAGGCGAATGGTCCGCGACCTCAACTTCGACCTGAAGATCGTCGTCGCGCCGATAGTCCGCGAGGCGGACGGACTCGCCCGCTCGTCGCGCAACGCGTACCTCTCAGCCGAGGAGCACGCGACCGCGCTCGCGATCTCGAGGGGGCTGAAGGCGCTGAAGCCCGGTTCGCCGCTTTCCGCGCTGCGCCGTTCGCTGGAGAAGGCGGGGCTGAAGGTCGACTACGTCGAATGCGTGGACGCGGAGACGCTCGAGCCGCGCAGGAAGGTCGAGAAGGGCGTGTGCGTCCTTGTCGCGGCCTACTGCGGCAAGACGCGCCTCATAGACAACCGCGTGTTCTGAGCGCACCCGCCGCCGAACCTTTGCGCCGTCTGCGGCGTTTAACCTTTCAAAAGCAGAAATCGGAGGAGACATGGAGGCTTTGAAGGCGAGCGGCGTATGCCGCAGATATGGCATGCAGGAGGTTCTCAAGGACTTCTCCCTCACAATCCAGGAGGGTGGGTTCGAGGCGCTGATGGGTCCGAGCGGGAGCGGCAAGTCGACGTTCCTCCATCTCGCGGCGGGGCTCCTTTCGGCCGACGCGGGCGAGATTCTCGTCGGCGGGAGGGACGTCGTGAAGATGGGCGACGCGGAGGCGACGAAGTTCCGGCGCCGCCACGTCGGCGTAGTGTTCCAGTCGTTCAACCTCCTCAACGAGAGGACGGTTCGCGACAACATCGTCCTTCCGCTCCGCCTCGACGGCGCGAAGGCCGACGAAGCCCGTCTCGCCTCCCTCGTCTCCGCGCTCGGAATCGAGGGCGTTCTCAACAAGAGGCCAGAGGAGCTCTCCGGCGGCGAGCAGCAGCGCGTCGCGATCGCGCGCGCGCTTCTTGCCGAGCCGGACGTCGTTCTTGCGGACGAGCCGACGGGCAACCTCGACGCGAAGGCGTCCAAGGCGATCTGCGCGCTGCTCGGCGACCTTCACAAGTCGGAGAAGAGCGCGATACTCGTCGTCACGCACGATCCGCAGGTCGCCGCCGCGGCGCAGAAGGTCCATTTCCTAAAGGACGGCAGGATCGCCGCCTCGCACGACACGCAGGGAGACCCGGAACTCGTCTCCAAGCTGTACCTGGAGACCTACAGGTGAAGGCGCGGCATATATGCGCGGTCGTCGGAATCGCCGCGGCCGTGGGGGCAGTCGTGTTCATGCAGTCCCTCGTCGCGACGAACGACCGGCAGGCCGTGGCGATGGCGGAGCGGATGCTCTCCGCCGTTCCTGTCGAGGCCGGGGCGAAAAGCGTTCAGCTCCAGCTCGACTTCCGTCCCGACGGACGCGTCCTGCAGGGTCCGCCGATGATGGCCTTCGCCGCAGTCCGCGAGGGGATCGACGGCGCTCTCGTCACGAAGGCGCTCTTCGCCCAGCGCCGCGTGAAGAACCTCCCCGCCGTCGGCGATGAGCTGACGCTCGTCGGCAGGAAGGGCGCGTACCGCGTGAAGATAGCGGGCTTCCTCGACTGGGAGCGTCCGGTGCGCGGCTACCCGAACATGTTCCTCCCGCCCTCCGCCGTCGCCGAGATCGACGAGGAGTGGCAGGACTTCGAGCCGGTCACGGCCGAGGAGGCCGCGCCGATGTTCATGTCCGACGCGGGACGCAACATGGACCGCGCCAAGGGGCTTCTCCTATGGGCGGCCGCGCTCACCGCGCTGTGCCTTCTGCTCAACTCGCTCGTCTTGTCCGTAGAGTCGCGCCGCCGCGAGCTCGCCGTCCTCAGGATGGTCGGACTCACCCGTTCCGGCGTCGCGCGGCTCGTCGCGAAGGAGGCGCTGCTGCTCT
>JAFPDR010000045.1 GCA_017389885.1 Kiritimatiellia bacterium | reverse complement strand
GGACAAGACAGTGTTCCTCAACCGCGCTCCGACGCTGCACCGCCTTTCGATCCAGGCGTTCGAGCCGGTGCTCGTCGAGGGCAAGGCGATCCGCCTGCACCCGATGGTGTGCACGCCGTTCAACGCCGACTTCGACGGCGACCAGATGGCCGTCCACGTGCCGCTCTCGGTCGAGGCGCAGATCGAGTCGAAGCTCATGATGCTCGCGTCGACCTCGATCTTCTCCCCGGCCTCGGGCAAGTCCGTCATGACGCCGACGCAGGACGTGTGCCTCGGGCTCTACTTCCTGACGGTCCCGTCGCAGCAGGACAAGCTGGCGGGCAAGATCGCCGGCAAGACCGACATGTCGGGCGAGCACCTGCCGCTGTTCAACGACGTCGCCGAGGTCGAGTTCGGCATCGCCGAGGGCTGCATCGACTACCACAGCCGCATCCGCTTCCGCAACCCGGACTGGGGCACGACGGGCCGTCCCCACGGCATCACCGACAAGCGCACGATCGAGACGACCGCGGGCCGCGTGATCTTCAACAACGTGTGGCCGAAGGAGATGGGCTTCTTCAACGAGAAGTGCTCCAAGTCCGAGATCGGCAAGCTGATCCTCGACTGCCACCGCGTGGCCGGGCACGACGTCGCCGTCGCGGCGATCGACAGCCTCAAGGAGCTCGGCTACCGCTTCGCGACGGTCTCCGGCGCGTCGATGGGCCTGAAGGACATGATCCGCCCGGCCGAGAAGGACGCCGAGATCGCCAAGGCGAAGGCCGAGGCCGAGAAGGTGCAGCAGCAGTTCCAGCAGGGCATCATCACCGACGGCGAGCGCCACAACAAGATCGTCGACATCTGGGCTGGCACCACCGAGCGCATCGGCGAGCTCCTCTACAAGACGATCGACCGCAACGTGCGGCCGGACAACAAGAACCCGACCGAGCTGAACCCGGTCTACATGTTCGTCGACTCGAAGGCCCGCGGCTCGAAGCTGCAGATCCGCCAGCTCGCCGGCATGCGCGGACTCATGGCCGCGCCTAACGGCGACATCATCGAGCGCCCGATCACCGCGTCGTTCCGCGAGGGACTGTCGGTCCTCGAGTACTTCATCTCGTCCCACGGCGCCCGCAAGGGCCTTGCCGACACGGCGCTCAAGACGGCGGACGCCGGCTACCTGACGCGCAAGCTCGTCGACGTCTCGCAGGACGTGATCATCACGCAGGAGGACTGCAACACGGTGAACGGCATCGAGGTCGAGGCCATCGTCGAGGGAGACGAGGTCAAGGTGACGCTCGGCGACCGCGCGCTTGGCAGGACCGCCCTCTACGAGATCCGCGACCCCAAGACGAACGAGACGATCGTCCCGGCGAACGAAATCATCGACGAGGAGGCGTGCGACAGGATCAACAAGGCCGGCATCGAGAAGGTCTGGATCCGCTCCGGCCTCACCTGCGACGCAGAGCACGGAATGTGCGCGAAGTGCTACGGACGCGACCTCTCGACCGGCAAGGAGGTCGAGATCGGCACGGCCGTCGGCATCATCGCCGCGCAGTCCATCGGCGAGCCCGGCACGCAGCTGACGATGCGTACGTTCCACATCGGCGGAACCGCGTCCGCGACCGCGAAGGTCCCGGAGATCGTCCTCAAGAACGACGGCGTCGCCAAGTTCGTCGACGTGCGCCGCGTGCGCAACGACGAGGGGCGCGAGGTCGTCCTCAACAAGAACGGCACGCTCGAGATCTACTCCAAGAGCGGCAACAAGCTCGACACCTACCAGCTCCAGATGGGCACGACGCTCCTCATCGAGGACGGCGCCGAGGTGAAGAAGGGCCAGAAGGTCGCGACGTGGGACCCGCACTCCGTGCCCGTCCTCTCCGAGACGGCCGGCACGATCCAGTTCGTCGACTTCGAGGAGGACGTCAGCGTCAAGACCGAGACCGACCGCGCCACCGGCGCGAAGACGCTCGTCGTCCTGCCCACGTCCGAGTCGAACCTCCACCCGCGCATCGAGATCCGCGACGCGGACGGCAAGATGGTCGACTCGCACGACGTCCCCGAAAAGGCCATCGTAATGGTCCGCGACGGCATGAAGGCCACGGCCGGCATGCTCCTCGCGAAGACGCCCCGCGAAGCCGCGAAGACGCGCGACATCACGGGCGGCCTTCCGCGCGTCGCCGAGCTCTTCGAGGCCCGCCAGCCCAAGGACGCCGCCGAGATCGCGAAGATCGAGGGCGTCATCGAGTTCGGCGAGAACGTGCGCGGCAAGCGCTGCGTGAAGGTAGTCGACGACGTCACCGGACTCGTCGAGGAGCACTTCATCCCGATGGGCAAGCAGATCGTCGTGTTCAAGGGCGACCGCGTGAAGAAGGGCCAGCAGCTCACCGAAGGCCCCGTCATCCCGCAGGAGATCCTCGAGGTCTCCGGTCCCCAGGAGCTCGAGAAGTACCTCGTCAACGAGGTGCAGCAGGTCTACCGCCTCCAGGGCGTCGAGATCAACGACAAGCACATCGAGATCATCGTCCGCCAGATGCTCCGCAAGGTCCGCATCACGAACCCCGGCGACACGGACTTCCTCTGGGGCGAGCAGGTCACGCGCCAGACGTTCCTGCGCGTCAACGAGCAGATGATGGAGGAAGGCCGCCGCCCGGCGGAGGCCCAGCCCGCGCTGCTCGGCATCACCAAGGCCGCGCTCGAGACGGACTCCTTCATCTCCGCCGCGTCCTTCCAGGACACGACGCGCGTCCTCACCGAGGCCGCGACGATGGGCCGCGTGGATGAACTCCGCGGCTTCAAGGAGAACGTCATCCTCGGCCACCTCATCCCCGGCGGCACCGGCTTCCCGCTCCACCGCTACCTCAAGCTCGTGCCGCTCTGCGACGCGATCAGCGACGAGGAGATGGAGCAGCTCCGCGAGGAGCAGCGCAAGCGCCACGAGGAGCTCTACGGCATCCCGGCGTCGGGTCTTCCCGGAGAGG
>JAFPDR010000044.1 GCA_017389885.1 Kiritimatiellia bacterium | reverse complement strand
GCGGGCAGTGCATGGACGCCATCGCCCTCTCCACGAGGTTCTCGAGATTCCAGTAGTCCTTCGCGTCGATGATCTCCTGGAGCTTCTCCATCTCCTCGACGGCCTTGGGGTCGTCAAGCTCCATGCAGAGGTCCTCGTAGCGCTCGACGCGGGCCTTCGCCTTCGCGTGGCGTCCGGACGGATTCGTCTGGATCCACTTGAGTTCGTTCTCGAGCAGCTTCTGCCGGGACTTCTCGACCTTCGCCTCGCGCGCGAGCATCGCCTCCTTCTGCTTGAGCCACTCCTCGTAGTTGCCCTTGTACGGATAGCAGATGCCGTGGTCGAGCTCGAGTATCCACTCGGTCACGTCGCTCAGGAAGTAGCGGTCGTGCGTCACTACGATGAGCGTGCCCTTGAAGTCCTTGAGGTACGCCTCGAGGCGGAACGTCGTCTCAGCGTCGAGATGGTTCGTCGGCTCGTCGAGGAGAAGGACGTCGGGGTTCGACAGAAGAAGCCGCGCAATCGCCACGCGGCGGCGCTCGCCGCCCGAGAGAACGGCGACGGACTTCGATCCGTCGGGGCACCCGAGGTCCGCCATGCGTCTCTCCACGAGGTTCTCGAGGTTCCAGTAGTCGTTCGCGTCGATGATCGCCTGCAGGCGCTCCATCTCGGCCGCGGCCTTCGGATCGTCCAGCTCGCAGCAGAGGTCCTCGTAGCGCGTGACCATCGCCTGCGCCTCTGCGACCCCCTCCATTACGCACTCAAGCACGGTCTTCGAGTCGTCGAGCTCCGGCTCCTGCGGGAGATAGCCGACCTTCGTGCCCTTCGCGACCTGAACCGTGCCCATGAGGTCGGTGTCGAGCCCGGCGAGGATCTTGAGGAGGGACGACTTGCCCGCGCCGTTTCCGCCGATGACGCCGATGTGCGCTCCGTAGAAGAACGAGAGGTTGACGTCCTTCAGGATCGTCTTGGTGCCGACCTGCTTGGTGACGTCGATTAGACTGAACTGGTATTCGCCTGCCATAAGATTGTTGAAGGTTGGAAGGTTGAAGGTTGGAAGGTTGGAAGTTATGCATCGCGGCGGCCGATTATGGCGCGCTTGAGCGTAAGGGGGTCCGAATACGCGATGCCGGAGTCGGCGGGAAGTCCGAACGCGAGCCGCGTCACCTTGACCTCGGAGTCCCTGAGGACTTCCGCGATGTATCCGGCCGTCGCGTCACCGTCCATGTCGGTGGAAAGCGCAAGTAGCACCTCCCTGACGCCCTCGCCCTTCACGCGCGAGACGAGCTGTGCGATGCGGAGCTTTTCGGGGCCCATGTGGCGCGCCGGCGAGAGCTTGCCGCCGAGCGTGTGGTATCTGCCGCGGAAGGCGCCGGAGGATTCGACGGACACGATGTCCGCCGGATCCTCCACCACGCACAGGAGCGAGCCGTCGCGCGTCTCGTCGGTGCACGTCTCGCACGGATCGCTCTCCGCCGTCGTGAACGCGCCGCACCTGGAGCAGCACCTTACGCCGTCGTGCGCCGCCTTCAGCGCGGCCATCAGCGGCTCGGCGAGGCGGCCCGGCTCCCTTACGAGCGCGAGCGCCGCGCGCGACGCGGAGCGCCGTCCGAATCCGGGCAGCTTGGCGAGGCACCTCTCGAGTTCGGCGACGGGCGCGACCATCGGATCACTTTCCGAAAAGTCCGCCGGCTCCGCCGTTGGCCTTCATCATGTTCATCATCTCGGTCTGCGTCGCGTCCTTCGCCCTCTTGAGCGCGCCGTTCACGACGTTGAAGAGCATCGTCTCGAAGCGCTGGGGCCTGCCGGCCTTGACCTCGTCGTACGCCTCGGGCGAGATGGCGATCCTGTCGATCGTCATGTCTCCCTTTGCGACGACGGTGATGCCTCCGTTGGAGTACTCCGCCTTGATCTTCTGTATCTCGTTCTGGATGCGCTTCGCCTCGCTGCGCATCTGCATCGCCTCTTTAATCTGGTCGAACATTCCCATGGTCGTGGTTCCTCGTTGAAAGTTGAAAGTTGAAAAGTTATGCCAATTCCCTGCCTGTAAGGTCCTTGTAGGCCTTGAGGTAGATTTCGCGCGTGCGCGCGATTACGTCGTCAGGCAGCACCGGACCCGGCGGCTGGTGGTTGAAGTTGATCGAGTCGAGCCAGTCGCGAACGTACTGCTTGTCGAGGCTGGGCGGATTCTTCCCCACCGCGTAGCTCGACTCCGGCCAGAAGCGCGAGGAGTCGGGCGTGAGCACTTCGTCCGCGAGGATGAGCGAGCCGTCCGCGTCGAGGCCGAACTCGAACTTCGTGTCCGCGATGATGATTCCGCGAGGACGCGCATAGTCCGCCGCCTTGGAGTAGAGGTCGATCGTCGTGTCCCTGAGGAGCTTCGCCGTCTTCTCCCCGACGAGCTCAACGGTCTGGGCGTAGTTGATCGCCTCGTCGTGGTCGCCTATCGCCGCCTTGGTCGTCGGGGTGAACAGCACCTCGTCGAGCTTCGACGCGTTCTGGTAGCCTTCGCGGAGCTTCTCGCCGTTGACCGTGCCGGACTTCTGGTACTCCTTCCACCCGGAGCCCGTGAGATAGCCGCGCGCGATGCACTCGACCTCGACCATCTTCACCTTCTTGACGAGCATAGACCTGCCGCGAAGGTCCTCCTTGTAGGGCTGGAGCTCGGCCGGATACTCGTCGACGTTCGCCGTCACGAGGTGGTTCTTCATGCCGAAGAAATCCAGCCAGAAGAGCGAGAGCTGGTTGAGGACCTTGCCCTTGTCCGGCACTCCGCACGGAAGTATCACGTCGAACGCGCTGATGCGGTCCGTGACCACCATCAGCAGCCTGTCGCCGAGGTCGAAGACGTCGCGGACCTTCCCGCTCTTCTGCGCGAGGCCCGGAATTGCGCACTCGAGGAGCGCATGGTTCTTGTCGTATTTCATAGGGGTATATTATAGCAAAAATCCCGGGTCAGCGGACCATGACCGAGAAGTAGTCGCAGACGCGGCTGACTCCGTCGGGAACGGGAACGGTCGAGAGCCAGCATG
>JAFPDR010000043.1 GCA_017389885.1 Kiritimatiellia bacterium | reverse complement strand
TCGTCCTTCGTGACGCCGTATCCGTAGACGTTCTTCGCCGCGCTCACGTCGCCGCGTCCGAAGAGCAGCACGATCTGGCGCTCGGTGAGCTGTCCGACCGGATCGCGCACGTTGTCGAAGCCCTTGACCTCGTGCGTGCCGGAGAGCGCCGCGCGGGCGTGGCTCCACGCGAAGCGGTATATCGCGTCCCAGTCCTGCAGCGCCGCGTACGCGCCCATCATGAGTCCGCCCTCGCCGCGCAGGCGGCTGGGGCTGCAGAAGTTGAACTCGGTGACCGCGAACGGCTTGCCGAGGATGCGCGAGGGCGCCTTCATGACCGGCTCGTTGTAGCTCGGCGCGCCGCTCTTGATGTTCGAGGACTGGTTGATGTGGAACGGCAGCTTCTGGTAGCTGGGCTGCGGATGGTCTCCGTAGCCGTGGTTGTCAACGAGCTCGAGCGCGTCGCGCTCGTATGTCTGCGCGGCGTTGTCCCACCAGTTGCAGCCGGAGATCAGCGCCCTGACGCCTGCGTCCCTGAGGCGTTTGCCCATGCGCGCGTTGGCCTGGGCCTTGACCTCGTAGAGGAACTCGGCGAACTCCCTGCGCTTGCCGATGTCCTTCTTTTCGTACTGCGGACGGCCCTTCGCCTTCGCCCACTCGTTGTACTTCTTGACGTACACGTCCGCCGCGCCCCACCAGACGGAGGCGATCGAGTCCTCGTTCATCAGCGTGACGAAGAGGACCGCCGGGTCGTCCTTCCACTTGAGGCCCGTGTAGGGGTTCACGTGGTCGAAGATCTCCATCGCGCGGCGGAACCACTGGTCCTCGGCCGGCTTGTGGATCGGGACGATCGCCTTGACGGTGTTGCTGTTGAGGGGCTTGTCGAAGCCCTCGCAGCTGCCGAGCGCGCCCATCGCGTAGAGGTCGAACGTCGCGTAGACGCCGGCCTTCTTGAACTCGGCGAGGAGGTAGTCGAGCTGGTCGAGCTTCTGCGGCGAGATCTCCGGCAGCGTCCTGCGGTTCCAGACGTTGTTCCACTCGTCCTTGGTGATCGTGACGTCGATGTGGTGGAAGCGCACCGTGTTCCATCCGCGGCGGACGAAGTCGTTCACCACCGCCCTGCACTCCTCCTTCGAGAGGAAGTTGGCGTCGAAGCAGAGGTTGCCGCCCACGAAGCGGACCGGCTTCTGGCTCTTCTCGAAGGCGATGTGTCCGTCCTTCGTGACCTTGGCGAAGCCGTACCTGCCCGCGGGCGCGTCGCGCGCCGTGACGGAGCTGAAGTCGAGGATCGACCCCGGCTTGATGTCGTTCGTGTACGGGAAGGCGCACCAGTCGTCGTTCGCCGCGAGCTTCATCGGCGGAGGCGGAAGGTCAAGCGCGACGCGTCCGTTCGCCTTCTTGAGCGAATCGGCGAAGACGCCCTGCACGTCGAACTCGACGGCGGCCTTCGCGGAATCCTTCGCGCCCGGGAACTCGACCCGGAGCTCGAAGCGGTCCTGCTTGTCCTTGCGGGCGTCCGCGATCACGGCGTTTCCGGACGAGACGGAGAGCCTGAGCTTCTTCGCGCCGCTCCTGGAGACGACCTCGATGGACCCCTTGTCGCCGACTCCGATCCACTCCTTCTCGTAGCTTTCCGGAAGCCTCGAGCCGCCGACCGTGCCTCCGGCGAAGTCGTCGACGGGGAGCGGAAAGCGCAGGTACGCGCGCTCGAGCTTCATCGGCGCGCCGTCGAGAGAGGATATCGTCCACCTCACGTGCGCCTTCGCCGCGCCGCCCTTCGAGACGTCGAAGAACTCCTCGCGGATGCCTATGCCGCGTCCGCCCGGCCACATCTTCGCGGTGTGCACAAGCCCCTGTCCGTACTTCGCGTCGGTCACGGACTCCTTCTTGTGCTCCTTCGCGGCGTAGTCCTGCGCGGAGTACTGCCAGCCCGGGCCGAACGCGATGAAGTTGACGAACCCCCATTCGACCTTGGGCGTGTCCCTCACCACTCCCTCCACGACCGGGAGCCCGCGGCCCTCGACCTTGAACGTGGCGTAGGTGTCGGCGTACGAGGCGAACGCGCATGCCGCGAGCGCGGACGCGACGGCGAATCTGCTGATCTTCATGGATTCCCTCCTTTTCATTTGCCGACATTCTACCAAATCCGGCGGAGCTTGGGAATATACGAAAGTATGCATCCGCCGGAACGCGCGCTCGCGGAATTTGGTATAATTACGGCATGAAACAGACGGACACCGGCAGGCGGCTCAAGTACGCAATGGTAGGCGGGGGGAAGGGATCGTTCATCGGACCCATCCACCGCATGGCGATAAGGATGGACGACCTCGCGGACCTTGTCGACGGATGCTACTCGCACTCCGACGACTGGCGCGCGCTCATCGAGAGGTGCCGCGGAAAGGCGGACTTCATCTCCGTCTGCACGCCGAACGACTCGCACTACGAGATCGCGAAGGCCGCGCTCGAGGCGGGCTTCGACGTGATGTGCGAGAAGCCGCTCTCGATGACCCTCGCGCAGGCCGAGGAGCTCGGCGCGATAGCGCGGCGCAGGCGCCGCGTGCTCGGCATCCCGTTCACCTACTCCGGCTTCCCGATGGTCAAGCTCGCGCGCGACATCGTCGCCTCGGGAGAGCTCGGCAGGATAGACAAGGTAGTCCTCGAGTACCAGCAGGGATCGTTCCGCAAGATCGACTTCTCCAAGCCGCTCGACAAGCGCAACGCGTGGAAGATGAACCCGAGGAAGTCGGGCCCGAGCTGCGTGGTGGCGGACATCGGGGTGCACGGCTTCCACCTCATCGAGCACGTGACGGGGCTCCAGGTGAAGCAGGTGATCGCCGACCTCTCGTCCTTCGCGCCCGGCAACAGGCTCGACGACGACGCGTCCATGCTCCTCAGGCTCTCCGGCGGCGCGAAGGCGTCGTTCGTCGTCTCGAAGGTCGCGACAGGGGAGGAGAACGGCGTGCGGCTGCGCGTGTACGGAGACAAGGCGTCCCTCTTCTGGAACCAGGAGGAGAACAACTACCTTTCGGTGAAGTACCCCTTCGCGCCCGAGCGCATCTACAAGCGGAACGCGCCGTACATCAGGGCGCTTTCGGAGGAGAGCGCGGCGCTGTCGCGCATACCGGCCGGACACCACGAGGGCTTCATCGAGGCGTTCGCGAACATCTACCGCGAGTTCTGCGCGTCGGTTCGCGACCGCAGGGCCCACGACTTCCCGGGGCCGAGGGAGGGAGTGCGGACGATGCGCTTCGTCGAGGCCGCTCTGCGCTCCGCCGCGCATTCGAACCGCTGGGAGAAGGTCTAGCCCCTGTCGTCCTCGAGGCGCAGGAAAAGGCACGCGAGGATCAGCACGGCGAAGATCCCGAGCGAGATCGAAAGGCTCGTCGCGTGCGCGACGTGTCCGATCATCGGCGGACCCATGAAATAGCCGAGGAAGCCCATCGAGCCGACGAACGTCACCGCGGACGCGGCGGGCATCGACTTCGCGCGGTTAGCCTTCGAGTAGAGGATCGGCGCGAGGGCCGAGATTCCGTATCCCGCGACGGCGTAGCCGGTCGTCGCGAGGATGTGGAGCGGAAGGCCGGAGAGTCCCGTGTACGGCGAGGACAGCGCGATCCCGAGTCCCGCCGCCACCAGCACGCAGTGGGCGCGCAGCACCCTGACGTCGCCGAAGCGGTTGATGAATCCGTCGGTGACGAGACGCCCGATGGTCATCGTCGCGGCGACGGCGCAGAAGCCCCACTTGACGCGTCCGTCCGGCGCGGAGAGCGCGTCGCGGTAGAAGACCCCCACCCAGTCGTTGATGGACCCTTCGCAGCCCATGATCACGAGCGCGGCGAGCCCGAGCAGGAAGAGCGCCATGTCGGGGCGGCGCATCCCCTCGCCCTTCGCCTTCTTCGCGACGTCGTTGTCCTTCGGAAGCGACGGCAGGAACACGAGATGCGCGACGACCGCAACGGCAAGTACGCCCATCAGCCGCCAGCCGGGGGGAAGCCCGACGTTGGACGCGACGAGCGCGAGCAGTCCCGCGACGAGGCACATCACGCTGAACATCGCGTGGAACGAGTTCATGATCGTGCGCCCGGCCTTGCGCTCGACGATCCCGCCCTGCGTGTTGACGGAGATGTTGAAGAGATTGCCCGTCCCGCCGAGCGAGGCGATCGCGACGCACCAGAGCGCAACAGGCGCGCGGCAGATGAAGCACGCGGCTATCCCGAGCGCCGAGGCGAAGTACACGCACGTCGCGAGCAGGAGGCTCCTGCGGCTTCCTATGCGCGTCACCAGCGCGCTCGCGAACGTAAAGCTCACGAGGTTGCCGATGGGGCCGGAGAACAGCAGCCAGCCCTGCTCGGCCTCGTTGAGCCCGAGCAGCAGCTTCATGTCGTCGATGGACGACGCCCATGTGGCGCAGACCAGCCCCAGGACCGCGAAGTACGCGGCAACGGCTACGCGCTCCCTAGACCATCTCCCCATAACTGTCCGCGTCAGCGGCAGAGCGTGTAGAGAACGCCTGCGACGACGGCCGAGCCGATCACGCCGGAGACGTTCGGGCCCATCGCCTGCATGAGGACGAAGTTCGTCGGGTCGTTCTGGAGCGACACCTTGTTGGAGACGCGCGCGGCCATCGGGACGGCCGAGACGCCGGCCGAGCCGATGAGCGGGTTCACCTTCTCCTTCGAGAAGACGTTCATGATCTTCGCCATTATGACGCCCGCGGCCGTGCCGACGCAGAACGCGACGAGGCCGAGCGCGAGGATGCCGAGGGTCGTTCCGGAGAGGAACTTCTCGCACGCGAGCTTCGAGCCCACGGAGAGTCCGAGCATGATCGTCACGATGTTGATGAGCGCGTTGGACATCGTGTCCGCGATGCGGGCGACCGAGGGCCCCACTTCCTTCGCGAGGTTGCCGAGCATGAGCGCGCCGATGAGCGGGACGGCGTCCTTGAGCAGCACCGCGCAGAGGAGCAGCACGATGAGCGGGAAGCAGACCTTCTCGATCTTCTTGACAGGACGGAGCGGCGGCATCTTGATGAGGCGCTCGCTCTTCGTCGTGAGAGCGTTCATGATCGGCGGCTGGATGATCGGGACGAGCGCCATGTAGCTGTACGCCGCGACCGCGATCGCTCCGAGGAGGTCCGGAGCGAGGCGGCTCGTGAGCCAGATCGCAGTCGGACCGTCAGCTCCGCCGATGATGCCGATGGAAGCCGCCGCCTTGACGGGCGCGACGCCTCCGAAGAAGTCGGCTCCGAAGACGGCCGCGAGGCCGAGCGCGCCGAAGAGCGCGAAGAAGATGCCGAACTGCGCGGCGCCGCCGAGAAGCGCCATCTTCGGGTTGGCGATCAGCGGGCCGAAGTCGGTCATCGCGCCCACGCCCATGAAGATCATGATCGGGAAGACGCCCGTGTCGATGCCGAACTTGAAGAAGTAGTGGAGGAACCCGCCGGGTTCGACGATGCCGCCGGCCATCGTCGGGATGCCGGACGAGAGCACCGATATCACGCCGTCGTGCATCATCGCGGGAGCGGTGACGCCCGCGAGCGGGCAGTTGGCGAGAAGCCCGCCGAAGCCGATCGGGAG
>JAFPDR010000042.1 GCA_017389885.1 Kiritimatiellia bacterium | reverse complement strand
GACGAACAGGGGAATAGAGGCGACCCGTCAGAACCTTGCGGTTTAGACGGAGTCAAGTGGTCTCGACGTCTGCCGCTTTAAGCAGAAGTTGGAGGGCGTGTTCGATCGCTGCTGTGCGGACGGCATCGCGGTCGCCGGGGAATATCTTCTTTTCGGTGACGGTGCCTGACGGCGAGGCAAGACCGAACCAGACGAGGCCAACCGGTTTCTCCGCGCTGCCGCCGCCGGGGCCGGCGATGCCCGTGAGGGACACAGCGAGATCGGTCTTCAAAAGCCGACGAGCGCCTTCCGCCATCGCCGCCGCGCATTCAGGCGACACCGCGCCCTGCGTCGCCAGCACCTCCTCCGGCACGCCCAGCACGCCGCGCTTCACCGAGTTGTCGTAGCTTATGACCCCGCCCCAGAAGACGGCGCTCGCTCCGGAAACACCCGTGATCGCGTACCCCACGCCTCCGCCCGTGCACGACTCAGCCGTCGCGCACGTCATCTTCTTCTCAGTCAGGACCTTTACCAGTTTTTCCGCCGTCGTCATGTCGCCTCCTTGTTGATTCGCCGCGGGAAATGATTTCCGTGTTCATATCGGTTCCCCAGCTATTCATATTGTATCAAAATCTCAGCCATTGCAGAAGACGGCGCGAGCGCTTCGCTTTGCCCGCCGCAACACCGCATAAGGCACGCTGGCATGCGTCACGACGCGTTTCTGCTGAATACCTCCTGGCTCAAGCGAAAAGGTTTTCAGATGACTCATTCGTAGACTTGACATTGTTCCGTCGCGAAGCGACGGAACCCCCTATGGGAGCACTGGCGAGGCGGCGAAGGAGCATGTCGGACCAATATTTGCTATACTATCACCATGTACCGGCAAGACGCCGGTTGAACTCCCAGGAGAAATGAACGTGAATCCGCTACCCATGCCGCTTTCGACTCTGGCGATTGCCGTCATCACGGCAGTCGCCGCCGGATGCACCACCGTCGAGTATGCCGACGGAGGAGACGGCACGCTCCTCGCTGAACCCGCCGCCGGGATGGTTCTGCCGAAGTCCGTCGAAAGGACGGAATCGACGGTCTCATGCGACTTCGGCGAAGTCGTGACCGCCTGTCCGGTGATCGAGGCGAAAGGTCCGGCCGGGACGGCAATAAAGTACCGCACCTACAGCAATGCTGCAGATGCGGCTGAATCGGTCTTTGAACTCCCGGACCTGGCCTGCGACGACAAGGCGACTGACCTTATGGACAGAATCGTCCTGGTCACAGCGACCCATCAGGCGAAATCCGCCCGCAAGTTCCGATTCCTCGACATTGAGCTGTCGAACGGCGTCGACATACTCAGAACAGGGGGAATGCCGATTTCTTCTCAGGCATCTCCTTGACGTCGGAGAGCTCGACCTTGGTAATCTTCGCGGGAAGGCCCTTGATGTCGGCCGTGGCCTTGCCGTACACGAAGTAGCTCTTGTTCTCGACGCGATAGCGCGTGGCGACGACGGAATCGGCTCCGGAAGACGCACAGGCCTTGGCATACGCGCCACCCTTGGCGACATCGGTGAGGGAAGGTCCGAAGAACGGAAGCTTCATGCCCATTGGTGCAAAGTCGGCGATGTGGTCGGCCGTTCCGCCCCAGGTGAAGGTGATCGGAATGATTCCGATGTTGAGCCAGTGGATCGTCTCCGTCGCGGAAACCGGATTCTGGTCCAGCGCGTAGGAAAGCTTCACCGCGTCCCTCGTGAAGATGTCGGGATGCACGATCTCGTTTCCGCCGTCGTTCTTGTGAACGCTGACGCATCCGGCAAGCGCCGCGGCAACCGCCACGAACATTAGTCTCTTCATTGTCTTTTCCTTTCCTTTCGCCCTATTTTTCTTTTCACTTCGCAGGGACCGGGCCAGCCCCTGTTCCATGCTGCCGCACGGCGGCAGTACCAGAACGGCCGAGGACATCCCGAAACCCACCGGCGTGCTCCCGTCCGTTCTGCCGCTATTATACCAAAAGAGCAGAAGAGGCGCAAGCGCCGCGCCGCGGTTCTACGGCGCCTTGACGGTGAGCGTGCGCACGCCGAGGCTGTCGGAGATGACGAGGATGGCGAACTCGGAGGGCCTGAACGGAGAGTCCGTCGAGACCGCCGCGTACGCGAACGCGCCGCGAAGGTCCGTGTAGCCGTCCTTGTGGAACTTCGTCTCGCGTCCGGACGCGTCGCGCGCGTAGACCTTCACGTACGCCGCCGGGACGGCGCGTCCGTTCCTGTCGCGCACCCTCAGCTCGCCGTACTCCGTCGCGGCATAGACGTCCAGCGCGCCGGAGAGGACGTTCAGCGACGCCGTCACGCGTCCCTCGCCGTCCGTCGCCTCGACGAGCAGGTTCGCCCCGCGGAGCGCCTCCGGGATCGCCACCTTCGCGGCATCCTCCGCGCCGACGCCGGGCAAGGCCACCTCCGCCTCCCACGCCGGACGCAGGAACGCGGACGCCGCCTTGACGCCGGCCCCTCCGAACGGATCCTTCGAGAACGTCACCTCGACGTCCGTCGGGAAGGCGCGCACCGTCGCGGACGCAACGTTGCGCCCGCGCACCACGATCGCGCGCGTCTCGCCGCCCGCAGTCTCCGCGGAGAGTTCGAGCGACGGAGCGGAAGCGACCTCGTCGCGCCCCTTCTCCGCGGCCGCCGGACCGCGTCCCGCGATCTCGTCCGCCTGCGCGACAACGGCGCGGAACCTGTCGCGCCAGCGCGGAACGGGCCAGTCGGCGTACCTGAGTGCGATCTCGCGACCCTTCTCCGGCTCCAGGCGCGAGAACGCGAAGTAGGCGCGAAGGTAGTCGAGCTGCATCTTCGTCTCCACGTCCTTCGCCTCCAAGCCCGCCACCATGCGCTCCGCCTCTTCCACACGGTCCTGCGCGGCGAAGTACACCGCCGCGTCGAGCCGGTCCTTCGCGGAGAGGGCGGACTTCGTGGCGAGGTAGTCCAGGAACCCGCGGTAGCGCTGCCTGAGCGTCTCGTTCGGAATCGTCGCCTTCCCTCCGAGCGCGTGCGCGCGTGCGTTGACGAGCGGCCAGAACTCAGCGTACTCGAAGAGGTCGGTCTCGTCCGGCTCGATGTCGACGAGCGCGCAGTGGAACGAAGGACCGAGCTCCTTCGCGAGCCTGCTGCGCATCTCGCGCCGCATGAAGAGCTGCCGCACTCGGTCCCTGAAGTCGGCGATGCGCCTGCGCCCCTCGAGGTTCGTGAGCCACAGCCCCTCGTGGAACACCCCGCGGGAGTCGAGCGTCTCGAACACCCTGCGCGCGAACGCGTCGTCCCTCATCCGCCAGCCGATCTTCCCGAGGTCGACCGACCCGGACGCGAGGTTCGCCGTCGCGAGGAAGGCGATCACCTCGTCGGGCGTTCCGTTCTGCGATATCCACCGCCAGCTCGAGGTGTCCTCCTTCGACTGCTTCGCCACGACCCTGCACGAGAACGGACCCGCCACGCCCGCCACCTTGCCGTCCGCCACGGCGACGGCGGGATTGTGCCGCCCCGCGGCCTCCGCGGAAGGGAAATAGAAGAGCACCGATAGTTCCTGCATCGAGTATCCGTCGAGCGCCAGCGGACGAAGGTCCGCGCCGCGTCCGCCGCGGAGCGCGATCGCCCCGTCCGGAACCTGCACGAGGCACTCGAGCCGCGCCGGACGCTCCGACGGGTTCGAGAACACCGTGACAAGCCTGTACGGACGGCCCGCCACGAACTCGTCCGTCACGTACTTCGTCTCGCCGTCCTTCGACGCGGACACGTCCGCGAAGCGCTGCACTATGCCGATGTCGCGCACGCCGGAATCCTCCCGCTCGACGCGCCGCTCGGAGAATTCGACCGCGCCCTTCGCGTCCTTCGCGTCGAAGGGAAGCGCCATCACGGCAAGCGCGCCGATCCGCTCGAAGAGCCCCGTCCCGATCTCGATCACGTTCTCGGACAGGAACTCCGCGTCCCTCCCCGCCGCGACCGCCGCCGCGTAGTCGCGCCAGAACGCGTTGACTCCCGCGCGCACCGACCGCTCGTCCGCATGCCGCACCCTGTAGTGGTGGGTCTCGATCCATTCGCGCGTCCTCTCCGGCGGACGGTAAGGCTGGCGCGCGGCGCCGCGCTTCGCCGCGTCCTCCGCGAGCTGGGCCGAAGGAGCGCGCCCCGCGCGCAGCTGCCCCCCGACGCGCGCGTCTGCGGCCATGCGCTGCAGCCTCTCCTTCGCCTTGTCGCGCACGACCATCTGATTCGACCAGAGCTCCGCGACCTCCTCGGGGTCGGCGACCATTCCGGCAGCGGAGACATTCCGCCTTGCCGCGGACTTGCGGTCCAGCCCCAGTCCCGCAACGCCGTACGCCGGACGCCACTCGGGCTTCGACTCGCCGCCCTGCGCCTCCGCGCGGAGCTCCGCGGCGCGCGCCTCGGGCGTTGCGGCGGACAGCGCGAGCGAGAGCCGCGACGCGCGCAGCGCGGGGTCGGCCGGATGCGCCTCGCATTCCGAGGCAAGCAGCTTCGCCACCTTCTCCGCCACGGCGGGGACGCGCTTCGCGAGGAGGCACATCTCCACCGCGTCGAGGTCCTGCAGCGCGCCCGGCTCCGCCCAGGCCGAGACGTCGTCCCCGAG
>JAFPDR010000041.1 GCA_017389885.1 Kiritimatiellia bacterium | reverse complement strand
GCGGCCTTCGCGCTTTCGACCGCGGCCTTCGCCTTGTCCAGCGCCTCCACGGCGCTGTCGAAGTCCGCGACAGGCGCCATCTTCTTCTCGGAGAGCGTCTTCTTCCTGTCGAACGTCTTCTGCGCGAGCACGAGCTCCGCCTCGCGCTGCTTGAGCGCGCACTCGCTCGTCAGCACGCCCGCCTGGCTCACGTGAAGCCGCGCGACGGCGCTCTTGTAGTTCGCCTCGTAGACTAGCGGATCTATCTCCGCGACGACCTGTCCGTTGGTGACGGTGTCGTTGTAGTCCACGTAGAGCTTTATCAGCTTGCCGTTGACCTGCGCGCCGACGGGGATTCCGCTCGACGAGTTGCGCGGCGTGACGGATCCCGTCGCGGAGACGGTGCGGACGATGTCCATGCGCACTATCGGCGCGCTGCGGAAAGACGGCGCCTTCTTTCCGGACGCGATGGGCAGCTTGTCGCCGCATCCCGCGGCGAGGCACAGGGCCGCCGCCCCGAGGCACTTCAGAAAAACGGATCCACAAGACCTTTTCATTTCCTCTCCTCCACTATGACTTCCTCACTGTACTTCGGCATGCGGCCCGCGAGCCTGAACAGCTTCGCCTCGGCGATCTGCCCGCGGTAGAACGCGCGCACCCTGTCCCCCAGCGCCTCGGTGTAGTCCGCCGCGGCGTCCGTGTAGTCCACGCGGCTAACGTCGCCGACCTGGTACTGCTCGCGCACCGTCTCGAGATTCTCCCTTCCGCGCTGCACGCTCGCACGCGCCGTGGAAAGCGCCTCCTCGGCGTTGTCGCGCTCGGCCACCGCCAGCTCGAGCGCGTACGAGAGGTCGAGCTCGGCGGAGTCGACATCGCGCGCCGCGGAGTCGAGCGCGAGCGTCGCGCGCTCGAGCGCGGCGGTCTTGCGCCATCCCGTGAAAAGCGACTGCGCGCCGCTCACGCCCCAGCGCCAGTACCAGAGCGGATCGGTCCAGTTCAGCGAGAAGCTCGCGCTTACGGTCGGGTACAGATCCGCAACGGCGACGTCCACTGCATGCGACGCCGCCCTCAGCCGCGCGCGCGCGACCTTGATTGCCGGCGCGTTGGTGCATGCGAAGTCGTACAGCGCGCCAGCGCCGTCCTCGGACCTGGCGAAGAACCTCACCGCGCGGTCAAGCCCCTCCGGACGCGGCCCAAGGACTGCCCCGTACTCGCCCATCGCCGCGTCTATGCCGAGCGACGCCATGAGATCGGCGCCGGCGGTGACCACGTCGTTGGAGGCGGAGACTACGTCCTGGACGGACTTCGCGAGGTCGAGCTTCGCCTTGAGGACGTCAACCTCCTTCGCCTCTCCGTGCTCCATCCTCATCTCCGCCTGCTTGACGTGCTCGTCGTACTCGGCTACCTTCGCGCGCGCGACCTCGAGCAGCGCCTCGTTCTGGAGCAGAGTGAAATATCCGGACGCGACCTCCTCGAATATCGAGTACCCCGTCCCGACGACGTTGCACTCCGCCGCTATCACATCCTCCGCCTTCGCGCGCGCCTCGGCCGCGTTGCGCCCGAAATCGTAAAGGAGGACGTCTATGGAGAGCGACGCGGAAGCGCCGCCATCGGTGTGCCCGTGGAGCCCGTGGCCCATTTCGGAGGTCTCCGAGTGCCCTCCGGAGACGGACGCGGAAAGCGCGTTCCACGGAGTGGCGGAAAGGAGCGGCGCGTCCGCCGCGACCTGGCGAAGCGCTATGCGCGCATCCTCGACGGCGAGGCGGGCGCGGGTCATCGAAGGACGGTTCGCGAGCGCGAAGTCGACGAGCTGGGGGAGCTTCCATCCGACGAGCCGCACCTGCTCGACCTCGCGTTCGGCCTCCTTCCCGCTGCCGCGGTCCGCCCACGTCTCCTGCTCGAGCCGCGCCTCGCGGACGGCGCGGATGGTCCCGCACCCGGCTACGAGGGCGGCCAGCGCCAGCAGAGGCAGAATGCTGTTTTTGCTCATGTAGTGTATTTTAGCAAAAATCCGCCCGCCGCGGCAAATGCGCCGCGGGGGTTCAGTCGAGCTTCGTCCCCCTGAACGTCGCCTTCGAGCCGAGGAGCTCCGGGCCGAAGTAGAAGCCCGGCTCGGCGGGCACGTTGTATCCGTTGTTCTGCGTCGCGACGCTCCACCGGTAGACCGGATCCTCCATGAACGTGTGGAACCTGTACCTCGTCGGCTCTGGCGTCAGGTAGACGCGTATCGCGCGGTTGTCCTTCCTCCGCAGGAGAAGCTCCTCGCGCCAGTCTCCGAGTATGTCCGCCGCAAGGCACGGCGAGCCCTTCGTGCCGTGGTTGGACTCCGCCTCGCCCCCGCCGTTCCACTGCGCCGTCACCTGGCGGTCCCTGACGGAGTAGCCGTAGATCGTGTCGCCTCCCGAATACGCGCTCCGCGCGAGGTCGCCTGTCCACCAGATGCCGAAGCGGAGCGTCGCGTAGTAGTTGATCGTCGGCTTGGGCTTCGGGTGCAGGTGGCGCTGGAGCGTCTTCGCCGAGTAGATGCCGCAGTGCGCGCCGCTGAAGAGCTCCACGCCGGGGGCCGCGGGATCTGCGTCCATCGCGTTGCAGCTGCCGGTGTCGGCCGGACCAGTCGTGCGGAGGAGCGTCCTTCCGGACTGCGCGTCGATGAGCGAGACTCCGTACGGCGAGGCCTCGTGGCAGGTCCAGAGGCGGAGTCCGCGGGTGTCGGGCGAGGCCTGCACGAGGTGCAGCGCGTCGCCGTGTCCGTACCCCGTCGTCCAGAGGCCCTTCCCGTCATGGTCGACGCACATGTGGCCGTAGAGCACCTCGTCGCGTCCGTCGAAATCGACGTCGGCCACGCGCAGGTTGTGGAAGCCCTGTCCGCCGTAGCCCCAGTTGTCTTCGTCGTCCGAGCAGAAGTACCACCGCTCCTTCAGCTTCCCGTCCTCGAAGTCGTACGCCGCGAGGCACGTGCGCGAATAGTAGCCGCGGCACATCACGGCGCTTATGCGGCGTCCGTCGAAAGTCCCGACCGCGCCGAGGAACCTGAACGCCTGGTTGCCCGGGTTGCGCGCGCTCCAGAACTTCTTCACCGCGTTGTAGTCGCGCCGCTCGATCGCCTTCGCGTCCTCAAGGACGGACGGCCTGTACGGAACAGTGTCGAGCGCGGCGCCTGTCCGCCCCGAGAAGCACGTCACGTAGTTTGGCGCGAAGACGACGTTGTAGTCCTCGGCACGCCAGTCCTTGAACCTCGCGCCCTTCGAGAAGGCGCCGCCGGAAAGCACGCGTCCCTTCCCGTCCACAGTGCCGTCCGCAGTCCGGCAGATCACCTCCGCCGATCCGTCGCCGTCGAAGTCCGCCACCATGACGGGCACGTAGTGCGAGCCCGAGCGGATGTTCGGACCGAGGTTGATCTTCCAGAGCGACCTGCTGGTCCCGTCGAGCTTCACCCCCTCGAGCCAGGTCTCGCCCGTCTGCCCGCCCTGCGAGTTGTCGCGTCCGTTCGTCGGCCACCAGATGACCACGAGCTCGTACTCCCCGTCGCCGTCGAGGTCCCCTACCGACGTGTCGCACGGGAAATAGCCGTAGCGCTCGCCGTCGGGCGTCGCGCCGTCCTTCGGCGGGGAAAGCTCGATGTCGAATCCGCCGAGCGGCGACCCGGCGCGGTAGCGCCACGTCCCGCCCGATGCGTACGCAATCTCGCGTCCGCCCGCGACTCCGCGCACCTCGTAGCGGTGGTCCTTTCCGTCCGCCCCGCCGCGGTCGTCGAAGTATGTTACATCTGCAACAGGCGCGGAGTTGACGCGCCTGCCGTCGCGGTAGACGTTGAAGGCGGTGCCGGGCGCATCGGAGGAGAGGTACCGCCAGGCGACGCGCACCACGCCGGGGGAGATCCGGTACGCGACGACGCCCCGTCCCGTCACCTCGCGGCGGAGACGCTTCAGGTTGTAGGCCGTGGCGGGACGCGGGAAGGCGTCTTCGGAGAAATCGCCGCGGTCGCCGAATCCCGTTTCCACGGCAGTCGACCCCTTCTCGCGCACGACGCGTCCGATTGCGGAAAAGCTCGGACACTTCAGCGTCGCGCCCTTCTTCACGACTACGGAGCCTCCCCAGCTTGCGGCGGGACCGAGCACCAGCGTGCCCTCTTCGACGACGATCTCTCCCGTCGCGCCGGGGCACGGATACTGGAGCCCCATAACTCCGCTCCCCGACTTGGCGAAGGCCCCCCTGCCTTCGAAGGACGCGCGCAGCGCGAGGGGCTGTCGCGTCACCACGCGCACCTTTCCCTCAAGCCTTATCGGCGCGGCGCTCCTGATGAAGCTCGGCTCGAACGACGCGATCGCTCCGCCGGCGAAGACCACGTCGTTCGTCCGCCCCTTCGCGTAGTTCGAGTCGAAGCGGAAGCCGTCCGAGCCGATCGCGAGCGCCCCGCCCTCGGCGAGCTCGAAGCGCTTCTCCTTGCCGATGGCGCACTGCGCGAGAATACCCCTGGCGTACACCTTCTGCCGCGCCCCCGCGCCTACGACCACGCTGTCGGGCAGCTCGTATCCGAGCCTCACGACGGTGTTCGTGTCGACTATCGACCTGGCCGGGCGGCGCGCCAGCGCCTCCTCGTGGGCGCGGTAGTCCGCGACCTCCGAACCGTCGCCGGACGATTCGTCGTCCGCCGCGCGGCACCATGCCGCGCACGCAGCCGCCACGAAGGCGAACACAGCTCTAACAATCGTCATATCGTCGCACATTATACCAAAATCCGCCCGCCCCCGCCGCACCCAAACGGAACAAAAACCGATTTTGAGGAATCCAGCATGGTCATCGCAAAGGAGGTTGGAGCGGGGCGCATGAGACAACATGGGGCGGCGCGAAGCGACGCCCCATGTGCGCGAATTGGCGGAGCTGACTACTTCGTTACATGGACGGAGTAGAAGCCGCTTGAGCCGCCCTTCACCGTGATCGCCGGCGTCCAGGCATTGCCGTCGCCGACCTTCGTCGCCTTCTGCGTCATGCTCTGGAGCGTCGTGCCCTCGTAGAAGGTGTAGATGAGGCCTGCACG
>JAFPDR010000040.1 GCA_017389885.1 Kiritimatiellia bacterium | reverse complement strand
TCATCGACCTCACGCAGTCCGTCGCTCTTCTCGACGAGGCGGCCGAGTTCCTCAAGAACACGGTCCTCGCCGGCAAGAAGGTCCTCTTCGTCGCGACGAAGAAGCAGGTCTCGGAGATCGTCAAGAACGCAGCGGAGTCCGTCGAGCAGTACCACATGACCGAGCGTTGGCTCGGCGGCACGCTCACGAACGCGAAGACGATCCGCTCCTCCGTCAAGCGCATGCGCCAGCTCCAGGCCACGGCGAAGGCGAACGGCGGCGAGCTCTCCCAGCACAAGCAGGAGGCCTCGATGCTCCGCCGCGAGCTCGCCAAGCTCGAGAAGAACCTCACCGGCGTCGCCGACATGGCGGAGCTCCCGGGCGCGGTCGTCATCGTTGACGTCGTGCGCGAGGCCAACGCGGTGAAGGAGGCTGTGCGTCTCCACATCCCCGTCGTCGCGATCGTCGACACGAACGCCGACCCCGAGCCGATTGACTACGTCATCCCCGGCAACGACGATTCCGTGCGCGGCGTTGAGCTCATCGTCAACGCCCTCACGAAGGTCATCAAGGGCGCCAACGAGGAGTACAGCGCCAAGGCCGCCGAGGAGAGCCGCAAGCGCGAGCAGGAGAGCAAGACTCGCGCCGAGGCCGAGAAGGCCGCCCGCGCAGAGCGCAGGGCCAAGGCCGTCACCAAGAAGCCTGCGGGCGCTCCCGCCGCCAAGAAGGGCGGAGTGACCGCCGACGTCAAGAAGGCTGCGCGCGCCGCCAAGGAGGCCGCCGAGAGCAAGGCGAAGGCCGATCTCGCCGCGAAGCGCCAGGCCAAGGTTGCGGAGGCCGAGGCCGCCGTCGCCGCAGGTGCCGCTCCCGCCGCCGAGGCGCCGAAGGCCGAGTGAACGGCCGTGCGGTTAGGTTGTTAGGTGGTTGGGTGGTACGGTAGTTGGAGTTTGAATCCCAGCAGCCGGACCACGCAGCCACACGACCCCCCGACCGCCGACGTCTTGCCTGTAAAACCACCTAACCACCAAACCACCTAACCACCAAACTCTTATGGCAATCACTATTCAGCAGATCAAGGAGCTCCGCGAGGCGACCGCCGCCGGCATGGGAGCGTGCAAGGAGGCCCTCACGGCCACCAACGGCAACATGGAGGAGGCCGTCAAGTACCTCCGCGAGAAGGGCCTCGCCGTCGCCGCGAAGCGCGTCGACAAGGAGTCCAAGCAGGGCATCGTCGCCCTTGCGTGCGCCGCCGACAAGAAGTCCATGGCCCTCGCCGAGATCAACTGCGAGACCGACTTCGTCGCGAAGACCGAGGCGTTCGTCAAGTTCGTCGACGACGCGGCCAAGGTCGCTCTCGATGGCAAGGACATCGAGCAGACGCTCAACGACGACTACAAGATGCTCCTCACCAAGACGGGCGAGAACGTGAAGATCCGCCGCAGCGAGCGCTATGTGCTCGAGGGCGCGGGATGCCTCTCCGGCTACATCCACATGGGCGGCAAGATCGGCGTGCTCGTCGAGCTCGCGTGCGACAAGCCCTGCGAGAAGCTCGACGAGGCGGCGCACATGGTGTGCCTCCAGGTCGCGGCCAACGCGCCGAAGTACGTGAACCCCGCGGACGTTCCGCAGGCCGAGATCGACGCCGAGATCGAGATCAAGCTCAACGCGCTCAAGGAGCAGAAGGGCAAGCTTCCGCCCGAGCAGGCGCTCGTCGGCATCAAGAAGGGCATGGCGCAGAAGTTCTGCACCCAGATCTGCCTCGTCAAGCAGGACTACGTCGCTGACGGCGAGCAGACGGTCGAGCAGTACCTCGCGTCCGTCGCCAAGGAGATCGGCGCTCCCATCACGGTGAAGCGCTTCGCGCGCCTCCAGCTCGGCGCGTAAGGCCGACGCATGGCGATGCTGTTGGCGTTGCCGGCACTGTTTCTGCTCTCGGCGTTCTTTTCCGGGGCGGAGACAGTGCTCTTCTCTTTGACGGGGGCGCAGCGCGAGAGGATACGCGCGAGGAACGCCTCCGCGGACGCGCTCATCGCCAGGTGCCTCGCCGACAAAGCGGTGCTGTTCTCCACGCTGCTCGTCGGCAACACTCTCGTAAACTTCGCCATCTCGACGATCGGATTCCACGCCTTCCGCGCGTACATCCCCTGCGGCGGATGGCTCGCCGTCCCCTCGATGACGGTTCTCCTGCTCCTCTTCGGCGAAATCACCCCGAAGAGGATCGCGCTCAGGTACTGCGAGGAGCTCGCCCCGGCCACGGCTCGCCTGCTCTCGTTCTGGCGCATGGCGCTGCGTCCGTTCAACCGCGCGCTCAGCTTCACGTCGCAGGCCTTCGCGCCTGCGCTCGAGCGCGAGAGGCGCGCCCTGTCGGACGAGGAGCTGATGTCCGTCCTCGAGTCCGCCGCCGAGAGCGACGACTCCCTTTCCGACGACGTAGAGATGATCGAGGGAGTCCTCAGGCTTTCGGAGCTCCACGCGAACGACGAGATGACCCCGCGCGTCGACATCGAGGGATACGACCTCGACCTTCCCGAGGAGGCGCGGGAGGCCGCGCTCGCGAAGGCGACGCACACCGTCCTCCCCGTGTTCCGCCGCAGTCCGGACGCGATAGAGGGCGTCATAAACCGCAGGACGCGCAGGCGCGAGGACGCGCTTTTCGTCCCGGAGAACATGACGCTCGACGACCTCTTCGTCGTCTTCGCGAAGAGCGGAAGGCGCCTCGCCGTAGTCCTCGACGAATACGGAGGCACCGCCGGGATCATCGCGTTCAACGACGTGCTCGAGCTTATACTCGGCCCCAAGGTGTTCGGCGACGCGAAGGGCGCGGAGCCCGCGATCGCCAGGAAGGGCGACAACGTCTGGGAGATCGACGCGCGCGCGAGCCTCGACGAGGTGAACCGCGAGCTCGACGTGGAGCTCGAGGCGGAGGATGCGGACAGGCTTTCGGGATGGGTTACCTACCACGCGGAGCGGATTCCGCACGTCGGGCAGGAGATCGAGGCCGACGGATGCCGCGCGACGGTGCTGAAGCGCCGCGGAAGGCGCGTCACGCTCGTGAGGTTCGAGGTCCTGAAGCGTCCGACTGCGGTTTCGGACGAGGAGCTCATGGAGGAGACGGACGCAGCCGTCGAGCGCACGGAGGAGGATGACGCATGACGGCGTTTCTCCTCCTCCTGGCGGCGCTTGCCTCGCTCGCCTTCGCCGCGTTCTGCGCCGGCGCGGAGACGGGTTTCCTGTCCGTCAGCCGCGAGCGCGTGCTGCATCTCTCCCGGGCGGGCGGGAAGAAGGCGAAGGTCGTGCAGTCCGCCCTCTCGGACATGTCTCGCACGCTCACTACGCTTCTCATCGGAAACAACCTCGCGGCCGTCGCCTACTCCTCGGCGTCCGCGGCGCTCGCGCTCGAGGTGCTCGGCCCCTCGCGCGTCGGCAACGCCGTCTGGAGCGTCGCCTCGGCATTCGTGGTCCTCTACGCCTCCGAGTTCATGCCGAAGATGCTGTGCGCGGCGAGGCCGCTGCACTGGTGCCTCAGGCTGTCCGGGACGTACCGCGTCCTTTCCGCCGCGCTCGGGCCGCTCGTCGCCGCGACGGTGTTCGTCACCGACCTCTTCGTGCCGCGCAAGGAGCAGAAGTACCGCGTCACCGGACGCGACCTCATGCGCATCCTGCGCGACCGCAAGGACGGTGTGTGCATCTCCGACATCGAGAGCGCGCTCATCGGCCGCATCATCTCCTGCCGCGTGAAGGGCAGGTTCATAACCTCCGAAGAGCTCGTCGACGCAGTCCGCGACGCGGAATGACGCGCGGAATGGCAATCCGCGCTGACGCATTTTTTGGTATAATATACCTTAAATGTATCTCAAGCAGATAGACATAGTCGGATTCAAGAGCTTCGCCGACAAGACGAAGCTCACGTTCGATCCAGGCCTTATCGCCATCGTCGGTCCCAACGGGTGCGGCAAGTCGAACGTTTCCGACGCGATCCGCTGGGTGCTCGGCGAGCAGCGTCCGACGGCCCTGCGCTGCTCAAAGCTCGTTGACGTCGTGTTCAACGGAACCGACACGCGCAAGCCCCTCGGCCTCGCCGAGGTGACGATCACCTTCGCCGACTGCGAGGCGGAGCTCGGCACGGAGTACCACGAGGTGACGATCCAGCGCCGCGTCTACCGCGACGGGTCG
>JAFPDR010000039.1 GCA_017389885.1 Kiritimatiellia bacterium | reverse complement strand
GCCGAGAGAATGTGGTTGTCCTTCATTATGACCGCGCCGACGGACCTGCGCAGGCAGTTGCTGCGCTTCGCGACGACGGACGCGATTTCCATGAAGTACTCGTCCCAGGTGGGACGCGGATCTTTGCCTTTTCTTGCCATTGACTTAATATTATACCAAAAAATACCCGCCCCGTGCGCTCCGCGCGAAAGGGGCGGAAGGCGCGGGAGATCAGTCCAGCACCTTCGCCGTGGGGCCCTCGCCAGAGTACGAGTCGAGTCCGCCGAAGCCCGCGTAGGTGTCGGAATCGCCGCAGGACCTCGTGCCGTCGTCGCCTTCTGACGCCGCGACGCGCTTCGTCTTCGGCCTCTCGCCGAAGAGGACGGTTCCGAGTCGCACCCACGTCGCGCCCTCCTCTACGGCGACCTCGTAGTCTCCGCTCATGCCCATCGAAAGGCGCGGAAGCCCGATTCCCAGCTCCCCCTCGAGCGAGTCGCGCAGTTCGCGCAGGCGGCGGAAATACGGCCTCGCGTCCTCTGGGTTCTCGCTGAAAGGCGCCATCGTCATAAGACCCTCGACGGTCACGCGCGGACACTCCGACGCGATGTGCCGGAGGACTTCTGATACGTCCTCGGGCCTCATTCCGCTCTTGGACTTCTCGCCGGACACGTTGACCTCGAGGAGGATGTGCGGAGACGCGCCGATCTCGTCCGCTATCAGGTTGATGCGGTCCGCGAGCTTTGCGGAGTCGACGGAGTGGATGAAGTCGAAGAGCTCCAGTGCGTGGCGCACCTTGTTGGACTGGAGGTGTCCGATGAGGTGCCACTGCGGACCCGACACGCTCGCCGGCTTCTTCCACGCCGCCTCCTGCACCTTGTTCTCGCCGACAATCGTCAGCCCCGCGTCCCACGCCTCCCTGACGACCTCCGCGCCGTGCGTCTTGGTGACGGCCACTATCTCGACATCGGCGGGGTCGCGTCCCGCGCGCGAGCAGGCCGCGGCGATTCTGCCGCGGACCTCCTCGAGTATTTCGCCGAACTCCCTCATTTCCGCTCCACGCTCGCTTCGAAAGGTCCGAGCGGAAGCCCAGACGTCGCGAAGAGGTTGCCGTTCCACGGACGCTGGAAGAGGTAGCGCACCTTCGTAGGCGACGCAACGCCTTCCGCCGCAAGGACGATGGCCTTGCCCTTGACGGTTCCGTTCGTCTTCCAGGGCTCGCCCTTCTCCGCGCCGTTGTTGGCGTTCACGACGCGCGCCGGCTTGTATTCGCCGTCGTCACCGGCGATCTCGAACGGGACTCCCACGCCCCAGTCGGCGTTGTAGACGTACCAGCCGTCGGCGTTGTCGAAGGTGAGGACGAGCTTGTCGCCGTCGGTCTTCACGGAGCTGACGGTGGGCGCGTCCGCGACGAGCGAGGAGAAGCCGTAGTCGCGGCGGAGCGCGAGCGCGGCGAGGCGGCGACCGAGCGGGCCCTTGTCGACGGGATGGATGTCGTAGCTGTTGCCTACGTCGACGGACGTGACGAGTCCGGCGTTAGGCTCCTCCGCGGCGAACTTCGCCTGCGCCATCTGGAGGTTCCACCAGCTGTGCTCCCAAGGCGCGAGCTGGACGAAGTAGAGCTTGAGGCCGGGGTTCTCGAACTTCGCCGACCACCCCTTGTAGAGCGCGTGCATCTTGTCGCAGTAGAGATGCGCCTCTCCCCCGTTGTGGCAGCCCTGGTACCAGATGAATCCCTTCATCGTCATCGGACACCACGGCGCGACCATCTCGTTCCAGAGCACCGTGGGCTGCTGGTTCGGTCCGCCGACGGGCCCCTTCTTCATCGAGTCGTTCCACTCGTCTGGTCCGACGACCTTCCTCTCGGCCGTCTCGCGGATGCTCTCCGGCGCGCCCGCGTAGCCCTCGCGCGGAGTCCACGCGTCGATGTTGGTCCCGCCCCAGTAGGAGCCGACGATTCCGACCGGAACGTCGAGCGCGTTGTAGAGCGCGATGGCGAAGTAGACGCCCATCGCGGAGAAGCTCGGCCCGGAGCCGAGGTTCTCGGGGGTGAAGGCCTTCCACGCGACCGGATACTGCGCGCGGTCTCTCGGAACCGCGCTCCACCTGTAGTTGCTCGCGTAGGCGAAGCGGACGTTCCTGAGGTTCGTCGTCGCCGCGACGAGACGTCCCTCGCGGTCGCTGAAGTGCGGATTGCCTCCGACGAGCGGGAGCTCCGTGTTGGACTGCCCGCAGCAGAACCACACCTCGCCGACTAGCACGTCCGAGATCTTCGCGCCGTTCGCCTTCAGGACGCGTCCCTCCTTCGACGCCTCCATGGGCTCGAGGCGGACGAGCCACTTCCCGTCGGCCCCTGCCGTCGCCTCGGCCTTCTGCCCGGCGAACTCGACGGAAACCTTCTCGCCCGCGTCCGCGGTTCCCCAGACCGCGACGCGCGCGCCGCGCTGGAGCACCATTCCGTCCGCAAACGGCGTCGCGAGCCTGACGTCCGCGAACGCGCACGACAACGCCGCGCACGACGCGGCGAATGCGATCGACTTCTTCATTAACTTATTTTTCCTTTCCTGAGTTTTGCGTTGAATCACTTCGCGAGCGCGAAGCGGACCTTCGCGGACGCCTTGCCGTCCTCTCCGGCGCGCACCCTGAAGGACGCGATGGAGAAGCCTGGGTTCGGAGAGTTGAGGGGCTTCGGGCCTTCCGCCTCGGCAACGGACCAGGCGGACGCCTTCGTTCCCTCGCGGACGACGTTGAGCGCGTGGTCTCCGTCCGTCAGCGAGAGGTTGCCTCCCTTCGCCGAGGCCTTCGCCTTCAGGACGAACTGCCAGTGCACCTCGGTCCCCGGCTTGAGTCCGGTGAAAGCGTCGGAGACCTCGAACGTCTTGCCGTCCTTGGAGAGCGTCGCGACGCGCGTCGCCTTCTTCGCGGCGGGATACAGCGACGTGAGGTCGATTATG
>JAFPDR010000038.1 GCA_017389885.1 Kiritimatiellia bacterium | reverse complement strand
GTTGTAGTTGACTATGGGACCGCCCCAGACGCTCTTGTTCGGAATCACGATGCGCTTTCCGTCCGCAGTCTTCATCACGGTGGCCATCATGTTCACCTCGAGGATGCATCCCGTGTGGCCCGCCGCGTCGACGACATCGCCGACCTTGAACGGCTCGTTGATCGCGATCATCATTCCGGAGGCGAGGTTGCCGAGCGACTCCTGGAACGCGAAGCCGAGGATGAACCCCGTGACGCCGAGTCCGGCGATCAGCGGCGCTACGTTCACGCCGAGGCGTCCGGCGACCATGATGAGCAGAACCGCCCAGCATGCCTTCGTCACGACGGAGCACGCGAAGTTCACGAAGAGCGTCTGCTTCGCCTTGCCGCGCATGAGCGCCTTGCGGACCACCGCGTTGACCAGCTTTATGACGAGCCATCCGACGACGAGGATGACCGCGGCGACGAGCAGGTTGACCGCGAAGTCGAGCCCCTTCTCCGTTACCCACGCCGTAACCTGCGCGGCGACCTCCTTGCCTTCGTCCAGCTGAGAGCACAGGGCTCCCGATACCGTCGACGCAGCTGCAACTTCGTTTGTCATTTCCTATTTCTCCTTCTGATTGTTGTTTTCAAAGCTGTTCCCCGCCCGCGAGCGCGGACACTACCTTCAGCGCCTGCACAGTCTCCCTCACGTCGTGCACCCTTACGACGCTCGCGCCCCTGAGCGCCGCCCAGACTGCGATCGCGAGGTTGCCGGCGAGGTCCTTCCCCGGGACCTTCTCGCCCGTCAGCCGCTTGACGATGCGCTTGCGGCTCGCGCCGACGAGCACGCGCCCCCTCTTCGCGAGCTCAGGAATCGCCCGCAGCAGCTCTAGGTCCTCCTCGCGCGTCGTGCCGAATCCGACCATGGGGTCGATGTACATCCGCTCCGCAGGGAGTCCGCCGCCGCGCGAGTGCGGTCCGTCCATCCACTTCGCGGGAACAACAAGCTCCGCCCCGCCCTTCTCGCAGATGCGGATCATGTCCGCGACCGGCTCCTCGTAGACGCAGTTTACGATCGTCGCGCCGGCGGCGACGGCACGCTCCGCCGTCTCGGGGTGGTAGGTGTCGACAGACAGTTGAAAGTTGAAAGTTGAGGAGCCGTGGGACTGGGAGTCGGAACGGAGTCCCCTGAGCACTGGCTCGATGCGGGACCACTCCTCCTCCCACGTGATCGGCACAGCGCCCGGACGCGTCGACTCGCCGCCGACGTCGATTATCGCCGCGCCCTCAGCGGCGAGATTCCTCGCGCGGCGTATCGCCTCCTCGGGCGAATTGAACTTCCCGCCGTCCGAAAAGGAGTCCGGCGTGACGTTGACGATTCCCATCACCTTGCAGCTTGCCATGTCTTCGTTTTTCCTCGCCGCAAAGTATACCATAATTGCAGCGAGGGCGCTACGGGCGCTCGGCGCGGGGCGGTTGCTTGCCAGTGATTCGCTGCCTTGCTGGCGCAACCGCCCCGCGCCTCACGCCTTCCGCTAATTGCAACTTAGCTCGCTTGTGAATCGCGGGAAACGGGAACTTCGTTCTATCTTCGATTACCGATCGAGCGGCGGTCGCATCATACGTCTCCAACAGGGGGTCCGTCGCTCCGCGACGGATAAGCAATCGCCGCTTCACAGGTGTCTGTATTCACTCTTCATTGCTCCGTCGCGGAGCGACGGAGCCCCCTGACTCACCCCACCAATCCCCATCTACACACTCTACACGGCCAACCCTCTGCGCACCCCGCCATAGGTTTTTCCTATGGAGACTGACATCTTCTTTCTATTATCCTCGCGCGCTCCCGCCGTGTTAGAATATCGACATCGACAACGGACAAGAGAGGAGCTACAACATGAGCGACAGAAAATACCACATCGAGACCCTGGCCGTGCACGCGGGACAGTCCCCGCACGGCGACCCCACCACGTGTTCGCGCGCCGTGCCGGTGTACCGCACGACCGCCTACAACTTCAGGGATTCCAAGCACGGCGCGGACCTCTTCGGACTGCGCGAGCTCGGCAACATATACGCCCGTCTGATGAACCCGACTAACGACGTCCTCGCCAAGCGCATCGCCGCGCTCGAGGGCGGCGCCGCGGCGCAGACACTCTCCTCCGGCACGGCGGCGATCTACTTCACGATCACCAACATCGCGAGGGCCGGAGACGAAGTAGTCGCAGCGTCCAACCTCTACGGCGGAACATTCAGCCAGTTCGACGCGATCCTCCCCAACGTCGGCATCAAGGTCAACTTCACGCCGGTCAACGACTTCGCCGCGGTGGAGTCCGCAATCACCGAGAAGACCCGCCTCGTGTTCATCGAAGCCGTCGGGAACCCGGCGCTCGACGTCGCGGACATCGAGGGCTACGCAGAGGTTGCGCACCGCCACGGTCTCCCGCTGGTAGTCGACGCGACGTTCACCCCGCCGCCGCTGCTGCGCGCGTTCGACCACGGGGCGGACCTCGTGATCCACTCGCTGTCGAAGTGGATCGGCGGACACGGCACGGGCATCGGCGGAATCGTCGTCGAGAAGGGAGGCTTCGACTGGTCCAACCCGAAGTTCGCGCTCTACAACGAGCCGGACGCGGGCTACCACGGACTCCGCTTCGCGCACGACCTCCCCGAGCCGCTCAACCACATCGCGTTCTCCATCCGGCTCCTCACCGTGGGCATCCGCAACCAGGGCCCGACGCTCGCGCCGGACGCCGCGTGGATATTCCTCCAGGGCGTGGAGTCGCTTCCGCTCCGGATCGCGCGCCACAGCGAGAACGCGCTTAAGGTCGCGCAGTGGCTCTCGTCGCATCCGAAGGTCGCGTGGGTGAAGTATCCCGCCCTCACCCAGCCGGAACTCGCGCGCAAGTACCTCCCGAACGGCGCGGGCGGGGTTGTGGTGTTCGGAGTCAAGGGCGGAGCGGACGAGGCGCGCAGGTTCGCGGATGCCGCGAACGGAGACGTGTTCTCGCTTCTCGCGAACGTCGGCGACGCGAAGAGCCTCATCATCCATCCCGCCTCAACGACACACTCGCAGCTCTCCGAGGAGGACCTGCGCAAAGGCGGGACGCTTCCGGAGCTCATCCGTCTCTCGATCGGAATCGAGCACGTAGACGACATCATCGGCGCGCTCTCCGACGCCTTCGACGCGATCTGAAGCGGCTGCACGCCGCTTTAGGCCGTCGTGCGGTGGTAGACAGGCAGCCGACGTAAATCGTATAATATCCGCGTTATGACGTTTCAGCAAATGAGATATGCGGATGCGGTTGCATCCTACGGATCGGTCAGCGAGGCGGCGCGGCGCGTGTTCGTCTCGCAGCCCGCCCTCACCGAGTCCATACGCGCGCTCGAGGAGGAGCTGCGCATCGCGATATTCACGCGCTCCAACCGCGGAATATCGGTGACGCGCGAGGGCGAGGAGTTCCTCGCCTCCGCGCGCCAGATACTCGACGACGCCGCGCGCATCAAGGAGAAGTACACGGGCGAGTCCGTGAGGCGTCCGCAGTTCGCCGTCTCCTGCCAGCACTACGCGTTCGCGGTCGAGGCGTTCATGGAGGTAGTCAAGGCCTCCGGCGCGGATGCGTACGACTTCACACTGAGGGAGACGGTTACGAGCGAGATCATCGACGACGTCGCGCGGCACAGGAGCGAGATCGGCATCCTCTACCTCTCGCAGCGGAACGAGCGGGCGATCACGAAGATACTCAAGAAAGAGGAGCTCGTCTTCGAGGAGCTCTACTCCGCGAAGCCGCACGTGTTCCTCGGCAAACGCCATCCGCTCGCGAAGCGCAGGGGCGCGGTGAAGCCGCAGGAGCTCGACGAATATCCCTACCTCACCTACGAGCAGGGACTCGAGAACGCGCTGTACTTCGCCGAGGAGGTGATGCCCGCCATCGACCGCAAGAAGAGCATCCGCGTGCGCGACCGCGCGACGATGACAAAGCTCATGCTCGGACTCGACGGATTCACCATCTGCTCAGGGGCGAGCAGCAGGATGTACTCCGCGGACATCGTCGCGGTTCCGCTCGCGCTGGACGAGACGATCCGCGTAGGG
>JAFPDR010000037.1 GCA_017389885.1 Kiritimatiellia bacterium | reverse complement strand
GTGGTTCACGCAGCTCATCACGCCGAGCACGCAGCCGAAGCAGTGGAAGAGCGGCACCGGGATGCAGACGCGGTCGCGCGAGGAGAGGTTCTGGCACGCGCCGATCCAGAAGCCGTCGTTCGCGATGTTGCGGTGCGTGAGCTGCACGCCCTTCGGGAAGCCCGTCGTGCCGCTCGTATACTGCATGTTGACGACGTCGTTTACGTCCACCGTCGCCTGGCGCGCGAGGTACTCCTCCTGCGTCACCTCGCACGCGAGGGACTTGACCTCGTTGAGCGAGTACATTCCGCGGTGCTTCTTCGGCCCCAGGTAGAACATCCGCTTGAGGTGCGGATACTTCGCGCTCTTGAGCGCACCGCGCGGACACTCCTTGAGCTCCGGGATGAGCGAGTTGATGACCTCGATGTAGTCGCAGTCGCGGTATCCGTCGATGACGAACAGGTTCTCCGCGTCCGACTGCTTCAGAGCGAAGTCGATCTCCGCCGACTTGTAGTTGATGTTGAGCGGAAGGAGAATCGCGCCGATCTTCGCCGTCGCGAACATGAGGACGACCCAGTGGGGGACGTTCGTCGCCCAGAGCGCGACCTTCTCGCCGCGCTTGACGCCGAGGGCCATCAGCCCCTTCGCGACGTAGTCGACCTCCTCGGAGAACTCGAACCACGTGAGGCGGTAGTCGCGGTCTGCGTATACTACCGCGTCGTTCTCGCCGCAGCGCGCGACCGTCTGGTCGAGGAGCTGCCCGAGCGTGTACTCTCGCGTTATCGGCAGGTTGTGCCACGGCACGCCCGTCGAGACGGACTGCGTGAACGGCGCCTTCCGCGGCGCGGTTCCAAATGGATCAGTTAGTTTAAACATACAACACCTTGGATTCTAAACTTCAAACCTTGAACTTTGAACTTTTCAACTTGTTTAAACCGGCATGAACACGATGCCGTAGATCGACGCGGGCTGTCCGTTGAGCGCGCGGAGCCCGTGGCGGACGCACGAGTTGTAGTACGCCGTGTCGCCTGCCTTGAGGACGGTCTTGTCGGGTCCGTACGTGAGCTCGACCTCCCCGGCGAGGCAGATGATGAGCTCCTCGCCCTCGTGCGCCTGCACGGCGTCGACTCCGTCGGCCGCGAACTCGATGCGGAACGGATCCATGTGGCGGTCGGGCTTGCCGATGGCGAGCGAGTGGCTCGCGTAGCCGAGCGTGTTCATTCCCTCGCCGGCGACCTTCTTCGCCTCTATGTCGGCTGCGCGGGTGATGATGGGGTCGGGCTTGAACTGGTCGTCCATGAACGTCCCGAGGCGCTGGCCGAGCGCGCGGGAGAGCTTCACGAGGACTCCGAGCGCGGGCATCGTCTCGCCCTTCTCGATTGAGTTGATCAGCTTCTCCTCGACGCCGGACTTCTGCGCGAGATCCCAGACGCTCCATCCGTTCCTTTCGCGATACGCGCGGATGCGCTCTCCTGCCTTGATTTCCTTGCTCATGTTGCCTTTCGTTTTTTGTTGCCCCCTGAAATCGAAAAGCGGACCGCAATTCCCCTGCGATCCGCCTTCTTAAGTGCTCTTGAGTCGACCATGTGTTTATGCGCGCGCCGGCTCAGCGGATCTGCACCCGTTAAGTCGAAGGCTAAGTCGAATAAAAGCGAACTTGTTCATTTGGGCGGATATTATACCATAAATTTCCCCGCCCGTGCGGGGGAATTTTTCATGCCCGGCGAGGCGCATCCATTAAACTGTGCATCTGTCCGCTCCTACCAGACGCCGTCGCGGCGCTTTTGGTACATGGTCTCCCCGTTCAACCGCGCCGCGCGCACGAGTTCGGGGTACGGCCTGTCGCAGACGTCGACGAACCCTATCTGGTACGCCTCGCCGTCGCCGCGTCCGAGAAGCGGCTGGTCGCGGTACTGGAACCAGTGGCAGCCGACGAAGAGCGGATGCTGCAGGCATCCCTCGACGAAGCGCATGTAGCTGCGTCCGCGCTCCGCCTGGCTCCACACCGGCGCGAGGCCCGGCTTGAACATTCCGCGGTCGAGGCATCCGAAGTGGAACTCGCCGACGAGAATCGGCTTCTCCTCGCCCTTCTTGAACATCCTGTCGGATATGTTGTAGACGGAGTTCGCGTATGCGTTCACCGTCACGACGTCGCAGTACTTCGCGGCCGTGCGCCAGAGAAGACCCGGCTGGCGGAAGCCAACGAAGCGGCTGCCGAGGTAGAGCTTACCTGGCGCGAGGCGGTTGAGCTCCTCGCGGCAGATGCGGAAGTAGAGCTCCACTCCCGCGGCGGCGCGTCCCTCGCCGACGTCGGGGATCCAGCGGTGGAACTGCAGCTCGTTGTCGACGAAGAAGCCGATGCACATCGGATCCTTCGCCGCATGCGCGAGCGCGCGGTCGGTCGCGAACCTCTCGCGTATCGCCGCGCGGAACTTCTGTTCGAAGTCGGGCGCGGAGAAGTCGTAGAGCTGGAACTTCTGCATCCGCTTCACGCCCTTCGCGCGCTCGAGGACGCTTATCACATACGGCTTCCTCGACTTGACCGTCAGGTCGCCGGCGCTCCAGTTGCCGATGGTGTTGAGTCCCCACGAGTCGAAGCGCTTCAGGACGAAGTCGTAGTATTCGTCATCGAAGTCCTTTCTGCCGAACTTCTTCTCGAGGTTCCATATCGTGAACGCCATCTTGCCGTCCTCCGGCACGGGGGACTCGTACCAGTCCGGATGCAGCTTGCCGTTGGAGATGTCGGTCATGACGCGCGTGACGTCGAGTCCGACGGAGAAGAAGAGATGCCCCTCGGGCGTCACGAGCCACCACTTGCCGTCGACCTTCTCGGTGCGGAAGTGCCCCGTGGCCCTGAGCTTCGGGCCGTCCTTCCATCCGCCGAAGCGGTCCCATTCCTCTGGCGCGTCCTTGAGGTGCTTGCGCTCCGCGGCGAGGTCCTTCGCGAACGTCTCGTCGTTCTTCACCTTGAAGCGCCAGTCGGCGTGCGCGAACTGTCCGTACTTGTCGACGAACGGAACGTACTTCGCGGGGTCCACCTTGCGCGCGAGGTCGGGCGTCCCCTCGAGCCTCAGGTTCGAGAACCTGAGGTCCGCGAGGTCGTCCAGCTCCTCCTCGTACGGCCACTGCATCTGGAAATGGATGGACGTTACGTGCGAGGTGTCGATGACGTACGGACCGCGCGCGCCCTCGGGCGCCCCGTAGATGGACGGATGCGTGAGAAGGAGCCGCATCGTGCGCTTCTCGCCGGGGTTGAGTCCGATGCCGGTGTTGACGGACCGGTTCTTCTTCAGTATCGCGACCGCGTGGTCGCCCGAATCGCCGTCCGCCCCTCCCGCCGAGACGTGCATCGTGATGCGCGACTGGCGCTTCTTCGATAGGTTCTCGACGTCGACGGCGAGGTAGCGTGCGGACGAGAAGTCCTCGCCCTTCGCGGACTCCCACTTGATGCCGGCTCCCCATTCCGCGCTCGGGAACACGACGCGCACCTGGTTCGTGCCCTCCCGCTCGACCTGGGCCTTGTACACGCCCTTGAAGTCCTGGAGAACAGGCGCCGCCGAGCCCGCTAACGCGAGCACGGCGGCGACGGAGGCAAGAATCGTCCTTGTCATTGGCGTGTCTCCTACCTGATGACCACCGAGAATCCAGGCTTGCGCTGGCACTCATAGCATCCGACATCGATCTTGTCGAACATCACGCGCGCGCTGCCGGCGAGATCGACGGAGGGACGGAGCGTGAGACCCGTGAGCGTTCCGGCATTGTACGCCGCGCTTCCCGTCCTGGGCGAATAGTCCCCGCCGGCGAAATCCTTGAAGAGCGCAGCGGCGGATGCGACCTTGTTGTTTTGGCTCTTCGTGCCAGCGTCTTCGATGATGGCATCGTCCGTGATGTTGTTGTGGTAGGTGAAATTGTTGCCAGAGCTGAAGTCAAGCTTCACGGAGGTGCACTTCCCCTTGCCCGTCTCGTAGTTGCCGACGACGATGTTGTTGCGGAGACGGCCATACCACGTCGTGCAGTAGACGCCGGCGGAATTGTCCTTGAGAGAACCTTCCACGGTGTTGGCGACAATCGTACAGTTCTCTATTGCCACATTGTCGTTGCTTCCGCCGAAGCGGACACCGGCCGTGCCGGCCTTTGCCTCGCCCTCGCTAGGCAGATACATGTTGTAGGCTATCAGACAATTGGAGACACGCCCGTTCTGCTTGTCTTTTTCGATGAATACTGCGCCACCGGCGTAGCCGTCGTAGTTCGATGTCCCGGAGACGGTGTTATTAGAGACGACGCAGTGCGTAAGGATTGCCGCGCCTGACAAAACAACGCCACCGCCCGCCGCGTTGCCATTGTCCGCCACTGCCAGGCCACCGCGAATCACGCAGTTGGAGACGACGCCAGCAGAAAGGCTGAGGTTGCCGCCGTAAGTGTTTTTGACGCGGCCGTTCTCGAGCGTGATGTTTTCGACAAATGCGCCGGCGTTGGCGACGTCCATGACGCGGAAATAGTAGCTGTTCGTGCTGACCGTGGTGTTACGGACGATTGCGTCCTCAGGAGTCGCGCCAAGTCCGCGGATCGTGATGGCCTTGTTGAAGGAGACCTGATCCACGGTTTCGTGCACGCCTTCACAAAGAAGGAGCGTATAGCCGTCCAGCGAAGCCTG
>JAFPDR010000036.1 GCA_017389885.1 Kiritimatiellia bacterium | reverse complement strand
CGTCGCGGTGGCGGACCGCCCGGAGGGGCCGTACCGCGACCCCATCGGCAAGCCGCTCGCCGTCGGCGCGTCGTTCATCGACCCCACGGTTTTCGTCGACGACGACGGACGAGCCTACCTCTTCTGGGGCAACACGGGATGCTGGTACGGCGAGCTGAACTCTGACATGGTGTCGTTCAAGAACGGATGGCGCGAAATCCCTGGCTTCGACGACGAGAAGTGCTTCGGTCCGAAGTCCGTGCGCATGAACTGGGCCCACGGCAAGGAGGAGCCCATCGTCTCCTACGAGGAGGCGCCGTGGGTGATGAAGCGCAACGGAACATACTACCTCTCCTACGCCGCTGGCGGAGTTCCCGAGCACATGGCGTACTCCACGCGCCGACGATCAACGGACCCTGGACCTACCGCGGCAAGATCATGGACACGCCGCACAACAGCTTCACGATCCACGGCGGCAACATCGAGTTCAAGGGCAGGAGCTACATGTTCTACCACAACGGCGCGCTTCCGGGCGGCGGAGGCTTCAAGCGCTCCGCCTGCGTCGAGGAGTTCAAGTGGAACGAGGACGGGACGATTCCGTTCATCCCGCAGACGAAGGAGGGCGTGCAGCCCCCGGGGTCCATCGAGGACAAGGAGGGGAAGTTCTGGATCGACGGCTCGAAGGGAAAGCTATCCGCGATCCTTCGCCTCCCCGACGACAGAAGGCCGGGCGCGAAGTATCCGATAGCCGTCATCTGCCACGGCTTCGGCGCGAACAAGTGCGAGCACGGCGGGTTCTTCCACGAGTTCGCGGAAGCCTTCGCGCGGCGCGGCGTCGCGTCCGTCAGGTTCGACTTCAACGGACACGGCGAGAGCGAGGGCGAGATGCGCGACATGACGGTTCCGAACGAAGTCGAGGACGCGAAGCGCGTCGTCGCGTGGGCCGCGTCGCGTCCGTGGTGCAACGGAAAGGTCTCGGTCATCGGACATTCCCAGGGCGGGGTCGTCGCGGCGATGACGGCGGGCTCGCTCGGCGACAAGGTGTCGCGCGTCGCGCTCCTCGCGCCAGCGTGCGTGCTCAAGGACGACGTGCGCAACGGCTGCACGTTCGGATCGCGCTATGATCCGAAGAATCCGCCGGACGTGGTGAAGCTTCCGGGCGGAAACGTCATCGGACGCGAATTCATAAAGACCGCCTACGACCTGCCAATATTCGAGACGGCGAAGAAGTTCGGCGGTCCGATGTGCATCGTCCACGGAACTGGCGACCCAATCGCGAAGACGCGCCACGCCGAGCAGTTCCACAAGGACCATCCCGGCAGCGAGCTGCACCTGATGGAAGGAGACGACCACGGGCTTTCGCACACGTTCGGCGAAGTGCGCTCGATCGTCGCTGAGTTCGTCTCGCGCGACGCGCCGTTCGGACAGCCATTGATGCCGGTCGTGCAGACGAAGTACACGGCGGACCCCGCGCCGATCGTGCGCGACGGGACGGTGTACCTCTACACTACGCACGACGAGGACGACGCGGACGGATTCAAGATGTTCGACTGGCTCCTCTACACTTCGACGGACATGGTGAACTGGCGCGACTGCGGCGCGGTGGCGTCGCTCAAGGACTTCGAGTGGGCGCGCAACAAGGAGAACGGCGCATGGGCGATACAGGTCATCGAGCGCGGCGGAAAGTGGTACATGTACTGTCCGCTCCACGGCAACGGAATCGGCGTGCTCGTCGCGGACTCGCCGTACGGTCCGTTCAGGGACCCGATCGGCAAGCCCCTCGTCTGGCAGCGCGAGCACTGGAACGACATCGACCCGACGGTGTGGATCGACGACGACGGACAGGCCTACATGTACTGGGGCAATCCCGAGCTCTACTGCGTGAAGCTGAACAAGGACATGGTCTCGTATTCGGGCGACATCGTGAAGTTCCCGAAGATACGCGACTACCAGGAGGGTCCGTGGTTCTACAGGCGCGGCGAGAACTACTACCTCGCTTTCGCGTCGACGTGCTGCCCCGAGGGCATCGGCTACGCGATGTCGAAGTCGGCGATGGGTCCGTGGGAGTACAAGGGCCACATAATGGACCACACGCCTAAGACTCGCGGAAACCATCCCGGCATAATCGACTTCAAGGGACGGAGCTACTGCTTCGGACTCAACTACGACGTCCTGCGCCTTCAGACGAGCAAGCACCACGAGAGGCGGTCCGTCTCCGCGCAGGAGATGGAGTACGCGCCGGACGGCACTATCCCCGAGCTGCCGTACTTCAAGTCCGGCGTGCTGCGCCAGGTCGGCGCGTTCGATCCGTTCCGCCGCGTCGAGGCGGAGACGATGGCGTGGGGCGTCGGACTCAAGACCGAGCCTGCGTGGAAGAGCTCGAAGGAGCATTGGAACCAGATCGTCGCAAACGTCGACGACACGGAGCACATCCTCGTCAAGGGAGTGGACTTCGGGAAGGGCGCGCGCACGATCGTCGCGTCCGTGCAGTGCCTCGTTCCCGGCGCGTCGGTCGAGGTGCGTCTCGATTCGAAGGACGGACCTCTCGCAGGCAGGCTCGAGCTATCCGCGAAGGACTCGAAGTTCGCCGAGCGCAGGATTTCCCTCAAGGGCGCGAAGGGCGTTCGCGACCTCTACTTCGTCTTCCGCTCGCGCGAGCCGGGCGGAAAGGACCTCCTCAAGCTCGACTGGTGGAAAGGAACAAAGTGATGACGAAAATCAATGTTGCAGCTGCAATCTGCGCCGCGTCCGTCGCGCTCGGCGGGGCGTTCGCGGAGGAGAAGGAGAATCCGTTCGCCGCGGAAGTCGCCGCGTTCGGGAGGATCGTGGACATCTGGCCGGAGGGAAAGATGCCTGGCGGTGCCACGGACAAGGCGGAGATACTCGACCCCGGCCAGCCGTACGGGGACGTCAACTACCAGCAGGTGAGCCATCCGACGCTCACGATCCGCCGCGCGCCGGGCGACGGGGTGCATCCGGCGATGGTGGTGTGTCCGGGAGGCGGATACTTCCTCCTCGCGTGGCGTCACGAGGGGATGGAGATCGCGGAGTGGGCGAACAAAAACGGATTCGACGCGTTCATCCTGAAGTACCGCGTTCCGAACGACGGGTCGATTGCGCTCATGGACGCGCAGCGCGCTGTGTCGTGGATTCGCGCGCACGCCGCGGAGCTCAAGGTCGACCCCGCGAAGATCGCGCAGATCGGCTTCTCCGCTGGCGCGAACCTGACGGCGCGCACGGCCAACAACTTCAAGAGCCGCAAGTACGAGGCGATCGACGAAGTTGACTCCTTCTCCTGCCGTCCCGACGCGACGATTCTCGTGTATCCGGGCGGACTCCTCAAGGGCGGATTCCGCGCGAAGCCCACGCCAGACCTCGCCCTCTGCGAAGACACGTTCGTGACGAAGGAGACGCCTCCGGTGTACATCACGCAGACGGAGGACGACTTCTGCCAGGTGGAGAACTCGCTTGCCTATTACCTCGCCTGCAGGAAGTGCGGCGTCGAGGCGGCGATGCTGCTTGGTCCGAAGGGCGGACACGGCTACGGCAGCCGCAGGACGGGACGCGACAACGACGCGTGGCCAGAGCTCGCCGCCGTGTGGCTGAAGCGCACCCTCCGCGTCGAGTGACGCGCCGTGCGAATATAGCCCGAATGGGCGATATGTGCCGCGGAGGCGTTGTGGTATAATCATCACCATGAACATCAGACATACCAACATCAGGAAAATCGCTGCGGCGCTTTCTGCGGCGGCGCTCGCGGGGACGGCGTTCGCCGTCAACCCAATCGTCACCCACAAGTACTCCGCGGACCCCAACGCGTTCGTGTGGAAGGACAGGCTGTATGTAGTCTGCAGCCACGACCTCGACGGACAGAAGGGCTTCGAGATGAACGACTACGTGCTGATGTCCACGGACGACCTCGTCAACTGGACTGACCACGGCGATGTCTTCACGGGCGGGAAGGACGTCAAGTGGTGCTGGAACCTCTACGCGCCGGGCGCTGCGGTGAAGGACGACAAGGTGTACCTCTACTACCCCAACTCCGGCGGACCCATCGGAGTAGCCGTCGCGGACCGTCCGGAGGGTCCGTACACCGACCCGCTCGGCAAGCACCTCATCGGACGCGAGATGCCCGGCTGCGACTCGTGCTGGGTGTTCGACCCCGCCGCGTTTGTTGACGACGACGGCAAGGCGTACCTCTATTTCGGCGGCAACGGCGACACGATGGCCAGGGCCGTGCGGCTCAACGACGACATGGTCAGCGCGCAGTTCCCGGGAATCGTGATGAAGGCGTCCAAGGACGGCAAGGAGGCTACGGTGATGCCGTACTTCTTCGAGGCGTCGTACATGCACAAGCACAACGGGAAGTACTACTTCTCGTATTCCGCGAACTTCCCGGACCGCGGCGCCTCCATCGACTACGCGATCGGCGACTCGCCGCTCGGTCCGTTCGTCTGGAAGGGCGCGATCCTCCCGAACTGGGCGGAGAATTCGTGGAACAACAACCACCACTCGATCGTCGACTTCCGCGGAAAGACGTACATCGTCTACCATTCGCGCATTCTTTCCAACCGGCAGGGCCACAACAACGTTTTCGAGCGCTCGGTGTGCATCGACGAGCTGAAGTACAACGACGACGGGACGATTGCGAAGGTGGTCCCGACGCACGAGGGGCCGAAGCAGCTGAAGCCGCTCGATCCCTTCGCCGAGAACCGCTCCGTGACAATCTGCCAGGACGAGAAGGTCAAGGTCGTGATGGCGGACGTGAAGGGCAGGTCCACGAGCGTCGTGAAGGCGACGGCCGAAGGCGCGTGGGTCAGGTACGCCGGCTTCGCGTTCGGCGCCGCGCCCAAGTCCGTCTCCGCGCTCTGCCGCGCGAAGGGCTCCGCCGTTATAGAGGTCCGCAAGGGCTCGGTGGACGGTCCGATCGCCGCGACGATTGCGCTTTCCGACACGAATGGCGAGTTCAGGGATTTCTCCGCCGCGGTCTCCGGAATCGGCGCGGAGACGTGCGACCTCTATTTCGTCTTCGTGAAATCCGCGGCGGGCACCGAGTTCGCCCAGTACAGGTTCGCGCGCTGAATAGCCCGAACGGGTTATGCGCGCAGGGTGTGCGTTGTGGTATAATTGGCGTATGAAAGTTCCATTTCTAGAGAAGGTCGGCTACAGTCTTGGCGACGGGGCGGCGAACCTCGTCTTCCAGCTGATGATGATGTTCCAGCTCATGTTCTACACGGACGTGCTGGGCATCGGTGCGGGCGCTGCGGGGCTCGTGCTGCTCGGCGCGCGCGTGTTCGACGCCTTCGTCGATCCCCTCGCCGGGATACTCAGCGACAGGACCTCCACGAAATGGGGCAAGTACCGTCCGTGGGTAGTGTCGACCGCGATTCCGTTCGCGCTCGTGTTCGCGCTCTCCTACCTCTCGCCAGACTGGGGCGTCCGCGCGAAGACCGCGTGGGCGGCGGGAACCTACGCGCTTTTGATGGCGCTCTACAGCTTCAACAACACGCCGTATTCCTCGCTTGGCGGGGTGATGACGGACGACGGACGCGAACGCACTTCCGTTGCGACGGTCCGCTTCGTCGCCGCCACGGTCGCGACCATCGTCGTGCAGGTGGCGACGCTTCCGATGGTTAAGATGTTCGAGGACCCGCGCACGGGATGGTCCGTGACGGTAGGCATCTACGCCGTCTTCGCGGCCGTAATGCTCGTCGTCAGCGGATGCGTGGCGAAGGAGCGCATCGCGCCGCCCGCTACGCAGAAGAACTCGATCAGGGAGGACCTCAGGAGCGTGTTCGGCGACGTGCCGTGGCGTGCGATGTTCACGCTCACGCTCTTCCTCTTCGTGACGCTTGCGCTCTGGGGCAGCGCGTCCGCCTACTACTTCAAGTACGCCGTTCCCGAGGATGTGCTCGACTTCTCGCTCTTCAACGGCGTAGGGCAGGGGATCACGTTCGTGGCCGTCGTCACGCTTCCGGGCGTGCTCAGCGCGCGCTTCGGAAAGAAGGAGACCTATTTCGTCTGCCTCGCGCTCACCGCTCTCTTCACCGCGGGCTTCTACTTCGTCCCTGCGACGAGCAGGTGGGGGCTTCTCGCTCTCTGCGCGCTCAAGTCGCTCGCGTACGCGCCGACGATTCCGCTTCTCTGGGCGATGATGGGAGATGTCGCTGACCACAGCGAATGGAAGTCTGGACGCCGCGCCACGGGCTTTGTCTTCGCGGGCATCGTCTTCGCGCTCAAGGCCGGGCTCGGACTCGGCGGTGCTGTCTGCGGATGGATTCTCGGTGCCGCGGGCTTCGATCCGTCCGCCGCGTCGCAGACCCCTGGCGCGCAGGAGGCGATACTCCTCAGCGTGTCGCTCATCCCCGCCGCGCTCTTCGCGGTGGGAGTCTTCGCGCTCGCGTTCTATCCGATATCAAAGCGCGTCGAGGTGCAGATGCAGTCCGAACTGAACAGGAGGAGAAGAAAATGACAGAACCCCGCTATCTCATTCCCGGCGACTATTCCGCGGACCCCGCCGCGCACGTCTTCGGCGGGAGGCTCTTCGTCTATCCGAGCCACGACCGCGACGCGGGCATCCCCGAGCGCGACAACGGAGACCACTTCGACATGGTGGACTACCATGCGTACGAGATACTCCCGGGCGCGGACGGGAAGCTCGACCCGATGACCGGCGAGGTAGTGGACCACGGCGTGGTGCTTCGCCTCGAGGATGTTCCGTGGGCGTCGCGCCAGCTGTGGGACAGCGACGTTGCGGAGAAGGACGGACGCTACTACATGTACTTCTCCGCGCGCGACAGGGCTGGTTCGTTCCGCATCGGCGTCGCCGTGGCGGAGCGTCCGGAGGGTCCGTTCGTCGCCGAGCCTGAGCCGATCAGGGGAAGCTACTCGATAGACCCGTGCTGCTTCGCCGATCCGAAGACCGGCGCGCGCTATCTCGCGTTCGGCGGGCTCTGGGGCGGACAGCTCCAGCGCTACCGCGGCAACCGCCAGGTGCACTCCGCAGAGGAGGACACGCTTCCCGACGGCGTGCGCTGCGCGCTCGAGCCGGCGGACGGGGAGCCTGCGCTCTCGGCGAAGCTCGTCCGGCTTTCGGACGACATGAAGTCGTTTGCGGAGGAGCCGCGCGACCTCGTGATCCTCGACGAGGGCGGTGAGCCCGTCAGGGCGGGCGACCACGCGCGCAGGTTCTTCGAGGCGAGCTGGCTGTGCTTCAAGGACGGACTCTACTCATTCTCGTACTCGACTGGCGACACGCATCTTCTCTGCGAGGCCGTCAGCGAGACGGTGGAAGGTCCGTACCGCTACCGCGGCGAACTGCTCGGTCCGCAGGTCGGCTGGACGACGCACCACTGCCTGACTGAAATAGAAGGGCGCTGGTATCTCTTCCACCACGACAGCGCGCCGTCGGGCGGCCGCACCTGGCTGCGCAGCCTGAAGGTCGCGCCGCTTCCGCTCCCGTTTCTGGCGCGTTAAAAATTTTTTCAGATACCCCATTGCATTCGTCGGACGGAAATGATATACTATCTCTCGTTTTCTACTACTGCTCGGGTGGTGAAATTGGCAGACACGCATGCTTGAGGTGCATGTGGGTAACTCCTTGCGGGTTCGAGTCCCGCCCCGAGCACCACATTGTGGGATACTCAAGCGGTCAACGAGGGCAGACTGTAAATCTGCTGG
>JAFPDR010000035.1 GCA_017389885.1 Kiritimatiellia bacterium | reverse complement strand
CGTTCCTGGAGAACTTCTCGAGCTTCCTGAGGTCGTCGAGGTGCGTGATCCAGCTCTCGCCGATCGACTCGGAGATGAGCTGCGAGAGCGTCGGGTTGGCCTTGAGCAGCCAGCGGCGCGGCGTGATGCCGTTCGTGACGTTGTGGAACTTCTCGGGCCAGAGCTCGTAGAAGTCCTTGAAGAGCGTCGACTTGAGGATCTCCGTGTGCAGCTCGGCGACGCCGTTGACGGAGGACGTGCCGACGACGCAGAGGTTCGCCATCCTGACGTACCGCTCGCCGCCCTCGTCGATGAGGGACATGCGCTGGAGCTTCTTGATGTCGCCCGGATAGAGCGAGCTGATCTCCTGCAGGAAGCGTCCGTTGATCTCGTAGATGATCTGGAGGTGGCGGGGGAGAAGCCTCTCCATCATCGGGACGGGCCACTTCTCGAGTGCCTCCTGGAGGATCGTGTGGTTGGTGTACCCCGTCGAGCGGCGGGTGAGGTCCCACGCCTTGTCCCAGTCCAGGCCCTCGACGTCGATGAGGACGCGCATGAGCTCGGGGATTACGAGGGTCGGATGCGTGTCGTTGAGCTGGATGAACACCTTGTCCGGCAGCGCGTCCCAGCTCTCGTTCGTCTGGCGGAAGCGGCGGAGGATGTCCCTCAGCGAGCACGCGACGAAGAAGTACTGCTGGCGCAGGCGCAGCTCCTTGCCCTGGGTCGTGTTGTCGTTAGGATACAGCACCTTCGTGAGGTTCTCGGCAAGCACCTTCTGCTCGACCGCCTCGACGTACGAGCCCTTGTCGAAGTCCGCGAGGTCGAAGTCGTCAACCGCCTTCGCGCTCCAGAGGCGCAGCGAGTTGACCGCCTTGTCGTAGCCGACGATCGGGAGGTCGTATGGAACGCCCTGCACCGTCTCGGCGGGGATCCAGTACCACTGCTGCCGGCCGTGGTCGCTCCTGCACTCGACGTGTCCGCCGAAATGGACGTGCTGCGCGTACTCGGGGCGCGCCATCTCCCACGGGTAGCCGTCCTTCAGCCAGTGGTCCGGCTCCTCGACCTGGCATCCGTTGACGATGCGCTGGCGGAAGATTCCGTAGTCGTAGCGGAGTCCGTAGCCCATTCCCGCGAGGTTCAGCGTCGACATCGAGTCGATGTAGCACGCGGCGAGGCGTCCGAGGCCGCCGTTGCCGAGCCCCGCGTCCGTCTCGTAGTCGCGCAGGTCGTTCCAGTTGATGCCGTACTCCTCGAGCGCGTCGCGGCAGAGCTGGTCGGCCTTGAGGTTGATGACGTTGTTGCCGAGGAGGCGTCCGATAAGGAACTCGAGCGACATGTAGTAGACGCGCTTCGTGTTCTGGTGCGAATACTCCTCCTGCGTCGATATCCAGCGCTCGACGAGACGGTCGCGGACCGCATTGGCAAATGCGGTGTACCGGTCGCGGTCGGTCGCCCTCTCGTCCCCCTTCGCGAGCGAATACCTGAGGTGCCAGGCGAAGTCCTCCTTCAGTCCCTCCACCGACATCTCGACGCGGCGGTCCTTGTTCTTTCTCTGTGTCTTCTTTTCCATTTATGGTCTCTGGTTGTGGGTCAAAGGTTTTAAAAGTTCAAAGGTTCGAAGGTTCATCATTACTTGAACAGGTCCTTCAGGTTGTCGCCGGCCTTCTTGAGCGCCTCGCTGGCCTTGTCCTTCTTGACGTCCTTGACGGCGTCCTTGAGTCCGGAATCCTTGACGGCGTCCTTGATCTCCTTCTGCGCGTCCTTGAGCGCGTCCTTCGCGCCCTCCGTGTCCCCCGCGCCGACCGCGTCAAGCGCGGATCCCACCGCCCCGGCGCCGATGTCGAGCGCTCCCTTGCCGACGTCGAGAGCGCCCTTGCCGAGGTCGCCAAGCGCGCCTCCGACAGCGCCGCCCGCGGCGAGGATCTTCTGCCACACGAGCTGGATGACCTCCTGGATCGAGGCGCCCTCCTCGGAATCCTTGCCGATGTCGGTGATCTCGATGTCCATCGGGATCTTGAACGGGACGATCCCGTACTTGACCGTGACGTTCTTGATCGTGATGCGGTCGATCTGGAGTCCCTTGCCCTCCTTCGCCTCCTCGGCCGGCTTCGCTTCCTCTGCCTTGGGCTCTTCGGCCGGGGCGTTCTCCTCCGCGAGCTTCGCGGCCTCGCTCTTCTCCTCCGGCTCGCCCGCGGCGTTCGCGGCGATCTGGCGGAAGTTCGCCATCTTCGGGTCGGTGTAGACGACGAGTCCGTCGAGGTCAACCGACTCGATGCATATCTTCTTTCCGCCGAACAGCGACGTCACCGCGAGGTCCGCGTCGAACTTGTCGAGCGCCACCGCGTTCTTCTCGGAGAAGTTGGTCGGGTTGGCGAGCTGCATGTCGCCGACGTGGAGCGTGCCGACATACGGATTGAGCCCGAACTCGCCGAGGTTGAAGCCCGTGCCAGTGATGCCCGGCACCACGGAGTTCGCCACGCCCTTTACGACCGGACCGATCCAGAGCGGGAGCGCCAGCAGCGCGATTACGACGAGAACGACGATCCACAGTATCGCCTTGAATATGAACTTTATGACTTTCATTTCAGTTCCTCCACTGTTATTTTGGTGCGGTGGCCCGACCCGATGGTTTCCACTTCCATCACGTTGGCCATCCAGCGTTCGCCAAATTTCTTGAGGCGGGTTCCCCAGAGCCTGCGAACGGCCTTGCCGTCCTTCTCCTCCTCGGCCTGCATCAGCGCGCCCGTCTTGCGGTCCACCCACACGCGCACAGTGCGCTCGCCCTTCTTCATCACGATCACGGTGCAGACCTGCCCGTGCACGCTCTCGCCCTCGCGCCTCTCGTCGTACGCGAAGTCGTCCCACCACAGGTAGTCGAGCGTTATGTCGCTCCACGTGACGTCCGTCCCGAGTATCGGACCGGACTTCTCGAACTCGACCTTCTTCCCGTCCTTGGAAACGGAAAGCTCCGTCTCGCCGCCCTTGCGCACGAGGTCGTAGTCGTACTCCGCCTGCGCGATCCCCCTGCGGCTCCTCAGGACGATGCGTCCCTTGAGCTCGACGTCGGACGGAACCATCGTGCGGCAGTTCGCGATCACCTCGGCCGCGGGCGCGTTTGTGGAGATGAGGAAGCTCGCGACGAGGGCGATCATTTAAGCATCCCCTCCAGCGCGGCGTCCTTCGGTCCGCCGTACCTGCGGCCCGTCTCGTAGTAGCGCTTCGCCGCCTCCTTGTTGCCCTTGGCGCGGACCATGAGCCGCGCCATGTTGTAGTAGGCGTAGTAGCTGCCCGGATTCGCCGAGATCGCGAGGTCGAGCGTCTTCTCCGCCGACTTCGCGTCGCCCTTCGCGATCTCCGCCGCGGCGAGGAGGTTGAGCGCGACGGAGTCCTTCGCGTTCTCGGAGAGCATCTCCGACACCGCGCGCTCCACCGCGTCGTAGTCCTTCGCCTTCAGCGCGGCCATCGCCTTCTCGAGGTTCGAGCGCGGCGCATCCGCCGCGGAAGGCGCGGACTCCTCCACCGGACGCGTCTTAGGGCGTTCCTCGTCGACCTCTTCGCGCGGCACATCCGCCGCGCCGCCCCTCTTCGCGGCCATCTTCGCGTCGTACTTCTTCTGGAGCTCGGTGGTGTCCGTGACGGATATCGCCTTGGCGTTGGACTGCACCTCGTCGAGGAGAAGCGAGTCTATCGCCGCCGTAACCGTCGCGCGCTTGTTCTTGAGGGTGTTGAACTCCGGTTCCTTGACGCGGTCGGGATTCTCCGCCTCTATGCGGTCGAGCTCGGCCAGCGCCGCGCGGAACTTGTCGACCGCCTCGGAAGTCTTCCCGTCCGCCGCGAGATCGTATGCCTCGTCGATCATTATGGACGCATCTTCCATAAGCTCGGAGACGCGCGGCGGCTTCTCGTCATCCGACGAGAACGGCCAGTACCAGGCACCGCTGGCCCCCGCTCCAAGCGCGAGAGCAATGAAAATCGACACCAATTGCTTCATAAGCACATATTATACCAAAAAATCGCACCGCATGTGCGAATTGGCGGTCAAAACACGGCGCAGACGAGCGTGGCCCAGAGTATGCCGGTTACCATGCCCCAGATGACTTCGGTGCGCGTGTGGCCCAAAAGTTCGCGGAAACGCTCCTTTGGCTTGAATTTCAGCTCCTTAATGTCACGAACGATCGCATTGAGCACCCTCGCGTGCTCGCCTGCGGCGCGGCGAACCGTCGCCGCGTCGAACATCGTGACGACTGCAAAGCCGACTGCAAAGACGCATATAGGCGACCCGAAGCCGTAGGTGTAGCCTATTCCGGCGGCGAGTCCGCACACCGACGCCGAGTGGCTGGAAGGCATCCCACCGGTGGATACGAGATACACAAAGTCGAACTGGTGCGTCTTCCAGGCGGCTATCGCCATCTTGATGGTCGAGGCGACCATCCATCCGCCGAGTCCGCACCAGAATACGCGGGACGAGAAAATCTCCCAGAAGGCCCAGTGCTGGATAGCGGCGAGCACTGCGTCACCCCTTCTTAGCGAGCGCGACCTTGATGCGCTCCTCGACGTCGTGCGCGTGGAGCGCGTCCAGAACCTGCGCGAGATCGCCGTCAACGATCCGGTCGAGGGAATAGATCGTAAGCCCTATGCGGTGGTCGGTGAGGCGGTTCTGCGGGAAGTTGTACGTGCGGATCTTGTCGGACCTGTCGCCTGAGCCGCGCAGCGTGAGGCGGTCCGCGCCGAGCTTCGCCTCCTCCTCGCGGCGGCGGAAGTCGAGGATGCGCGCCTTGAGCGTGGCGAGGCACTTCTCGCGGTTCCTTATCTGCGAGCGCTCGTCCTGGCATACGGCGACGAGTCCGGTCGGGATGTGCGTCATGCGCACGGCGGACTCCGTCTTGTTGACGTGCTGGCCTCCCGCGCCGCCGGCGCAGAAGAGGTCGATCCTTATGTCCTTCTCGGGAATCTCGAGCTCGTCCTCCTCGTCCGCCTCGGGGAAAACGACGACTGTCGCGGCGGAGGTGTGGATGCGTCCCTGGGCCTCGGTTTCGGGGACCCTCTGTACGCGGTGCGCGCCCGACTCGAAGCGGAAGCGTCCGTAGGCGCCTTCGCCCTTCACGGTGAACACGATCTCCTTGTATCCGTCGAGCGAGGTCGCGTTGGAGTGCATCACGACGACCTTCCAGCCGACGGACTCGCAGTAGCGCGAGTACATGCGGAACAGGTCCCCCGCAAAGAGCGCGGCCTCCTCCCCGCCGGTTCCGGCGCGAATCTCCATCACGGCGTTGCGCCGCTCGAGCGGGTCGGGCGGCAGAAGCGCCGCGAGCACCTCCTGCTCGGTGGCCTCCTCGAGCTGGTACGCGGTCCAGGCGTAGTCCAGCTTCTTCAGGAACGAATACTCGTCCAGGACCGCGCGGTAGCGCCTGCGGTCCGACAAAACATTCGGGTCGCCCATCTCCGCTTCCACGGACGGCAGGCGACCCAGAACGCTTTCAACCTGGTTCTTGTCGATCAAGTGCTTACTTCGCGAACTTCGCGTAGCGCTTCTTGAACGAGTCGACGCGTCCCTCGGTGTCGACCATCGTCTTCTGGCCGGTGAAGTACGGGTGGCACGCGGAGCACGTGTTGACCGTCATCTCCTTCTTCGTGGAACGGGTCTTGATGACGTTGCCGCACGCGCAGGTGATCGTGGCGTCGCCGTAGTTCGGATGGATGTCTTTCTTCATTGTTTATCTTCCTATTTCGAAAATTGAGTACATATTATACCCTTTTCTGCGCCGCCGCGCAAGGGGGTGGCCGCAACAATTTTTACCTGAGCTAGCCCGTCCCAGACAAATGGAGTACGCGAGGCGCGCAACCCTACTGCTTGTTCGCCGACGGAACCGCGAGGGACGCACCCTTGAGGTCCGTCCAGAGCGTGCCTTCGCCCGCGTGGATCACGCGGATGTTGACCTCGGGGTTGAGCGAATCCGCAAACACGAGGTCAGCCCAGAGCGACGGATCCTTGAACGCCGAGGCGCGGCGCTTGATGCCGAGCGCCTCCTCGTTCTCCACGAGAAACTTCGCCTTGACCTCGGCGGAGCCGCGCGTCTCGGTGATCTTCGCCTGTATCTTCGCGCACTCGAGGTCGATCTCCGCCGCCTTGAGCTTCGTCTCGGCGTTTATCTCGGCGACGTCCTTCTTCATCTCGGCGGCGACTGTCGCGACGAGCTTCGCAGTCTCCTGCTCGACCTCGCGCTTGAGCTGGTCGACCTTGGCGATTTCGGTATTGAGCTCGGCGCGGCGCTTTTCCGTGTCCTGCTGGGTCTTGTTCGTGAGATCCTGCTCCTTCGCGACGGCGGCGGACTGGATCGGCGCGAGAATCTCCTCCGGGACCTCGACGTGGCGGACGATCGCGTTCCTGACGAGAATGTGCTTCTCGCCGAGGACGCGCACGAGCTCGGCCGTCATCTCCTCCTGGAACTTCTGGCGGCCTTCGCCGTCGATGAACTCGCGGGCCTTGTAGTCCGAGCCCTTCATGCGCGAGATCGAGAGGATCTGCGGCATGATGATCTTCGAGACGACGGCCGGAAGGTCGCCGTAGAGCATGAAGATCTTCGAGATCTTCTCGGGCATCAGCTCGAACTCGACCGTCATGTCGAGCATGATCGCGAAGCCGTCGGACGACGGGAACTGCACGAACTGGTTCATGCCGAACGCGACCGAGTCGTTCGCCGGGAGCTGCGACTGCCCGACGGGCGCGCGCTGCTGCGCCGGCATCGCGGCTTCTTCGCGCGCGGCGGAAGCGGTCTGCAAATACCGGTTGCCGCTCACGCTCTTGCGGGCGACGGGAGCGCGGGAGAGCGAGCCGAGCGAGCTCTGCGCGTAGTTCGAGAAGTTGCGCGCGCTGTCTTCGTCGACGATTCCGAGGTCTGCGTTCTGCGTCACGTACTCCGCGCGCTTCTGCACCTGCTTCTGGAGCGTCATGCGCTGGAGCTCGTCGAGTCCGTTCG
>JAFPDR010000034.1 GCA_017389885.1 Kiritimatiellia bacterium | reverse complement strand
GAGGTCCTTCAGCTCGGATCCAAATGCCGCGACGGCCATTGCCATCGCCAGCGTAAACAGCAGTTTCTTCATTTCGGTAGTTCCTTTCGTTTGATTCAAAATCCTTTATGGCCATCAGCGAGTCTTCAGGAATTCCTCGACTTCGGCGCGCGTCGGCGCGGTCGGGGGACGTCCGGAAAGGCCGCGGCACTTGATGGCCGAGACCGCCGCGCCGAAGCGCTGGCACTCGAGGAGGTCGTGCGTCTCGAGCCAGCGGACCGCGAAGCCCGTGTGGAAGAGGTCTCCGCATCCGGTCGTGTCGACGACTTTCTCGACGTGGAACGCCGGACACTTCACGAAGTCCTTCCCGTCAAAGCACATCGACCCGCGCACGCCCATCGTCGCGCCGCAGACCTTCGGGCGGTACTTGGCATACACCTGGCGAACGGCCTCCTCCGCGTCCTTGAGTCCGGTGAGCTTGAGGATGAACTCCTCAGAGCAGATGAGTAGGTCGGCGAGCGGCAGGAGCTCGTTCATGCCGTCGCGGTGCGTGCCCGCGTCGTACATCACGGTGACGCCGGCCGCGCGCGCGACCTTCGCCGCGGCGATCGCGCCGGCCGCGTTGTGTCCGTCGAGATGGAGCACCTTCGCGGCGGCGATCCTCTCGGCGTCTATCTCGTCCGCCGTCAGCTCGTCCAGCCCCTCGCGCGTCCACGCGCAGGAGCGCGCGCCGGTCTTCTCCTCGATCCACAGGTAGGCGATTGCGCTCGTCGCGCCCTTCCTGACCTTCACCATCGAAGTGTCGACGTTCTGCTTCGCGAAGTCCTCGAGGATCATCCGCCCGTCCGCATCGTCGCCCACCGTGCCGACGAACGCCGCGCGCATTCCGAGCGCCGCGGCGCCGGCGGTCGAGTTCGCCGCGGGCCCGCCGCCCATGATGGCGTGGGATAGCATCCGCACCTTCGTGTCCATTGGAATGAACGGCAGCACCGCGAGGTGGTCGTTCGAGCAGAAGCCGAGGCCTATGTAGTCCATGTTCATTATTGCCGTGATTATACCACAAACGGAATGAGAGCGGCGAGCCGTTCTGTGAAAAAATATGAGACGAATTGAGAATCCGCGGAAGATGTGGTACAATATCTGGCATGGACAACCTGCGCATACGAAGAGTGCTTGCCTACCTCAAGCAGAAGAAGTCATGCACCGTGGAGGAGCTCATGGAGAAGTTCGGCGTGAGCTCCGCGACGGCGCACCGCGACATCGCGCTCCTCTCGAAGAGGGACGCCGTGGAGCGCGTCCGCGGCGGAATCGTCTACAACGACGCGCCGGAGGTGCGCGCGAGCTCGGCGAACTACCAGGAGCGCGTCACGCTGCGGCGCACCGAGAAGACGTCCGCCGCGCGGAAGGCGCTCGCGCTGATATCCGAGGGGGACATCATCTTCCTCGACTCCTCCACGACGACATACGAGCTCGCGCTGCTCCTCATGCACGCGGAGTTCGACCACCTCACGGTCATCACGAACTCGATAGCGGTGATGGGGCTCTTCCGCAAGATGCCCGCGCACTGGGCGATGATAGGCCTCGGCGGGAACTACGACGTGCAGCTCAACTCCATCCTCGGGATGTCGGCCCTCGAGCAGCTCTCCCGCTTCAACCTGACGAAGGCGTTCGTCTCGTGCTTCGGAGTGGACGACAAGAACGTCACCACGAACCACGAGCGCCAGGCGGAGATGCTGCGGAAGGTGCTCGACGCGGCGGACAAGCGCTACCTGATCGTCGACCACACGAAGATAGGGCGCAAGGGACTATACCGCATCGCCGCGCGCGGCGGATTCGACGCGATAATAACCGACTGACGGCGCTACAGCCCGAGCGCGGCGAGGAGGTCGGCCTTCGGCATGTAGCCGACGGCCTGCTTCGCCACCTTGCCGTCCCTGAAGAGGAAGACCGCCGGAATCGACATCACGCCGAAGCGCGCCGCCAGCTCCGGGCATTCGTCGACGTTGACCTTGCCGACCTTGAGCGTGCCCTCGCGCTCGGACGCGATTTCGGCGACGACGGGTCCGAGCATCATGCACGGACCGCACCACGTCGCCCAGAAGTCCACGAGAACCGGAGTGGCCGACTTCTCGACCTCCGCCTCGAAATTCGCCGCATTCAGTTCGATTTCCATAGTAGACAGTTGAAAGTTGAAATGTTGAGATGTTGACGGGTTGTCGTTCCGCTACTTGGACAGGACTTCCGCGACGAGCGCGGCGGCCTCTGCGGGCGCGACGATGCGCGTCTTCGACTTGTCCTCGTCGCGGCGCTTCACCTCGACGCCTCCGTTCGCGAGTCCCTTCGCGCCCACGACGACGCGCACGGGGAAGCCGATGAGGTCCGCGTCCTTGAACTTGACGCCCGGCCTCTCGGCGCGGTCGTCGACAAGAACGTCGATTCCCTTCGCCTCGAGAGCGGCCTCCAGCTCGTCCGCGACCTTCGTGACCTCCTCCCTGTCGGGGTCGAGGTTCTCGACGATCACCTGGTACGGCGCGACGGACGCGGGCCAGACGATCCCGTCCTTGTCGTGGCACTGCTCGATGACGGCCTGCAGGGTGCGGCTCACGCCGACGCCGTAGCAGCCCATTATCATCACGTGCTCCTCGAGCTTGTCGTTCTTGTAGACGGCGTTGAACGCGGCGGAGTACTTCGTGCCGAGCTTGAATACCTGCCCGACCTCGATGCCGCGCTTGATCGCCATCGGCTTGCCGCACTTCGCGCAGATGTCGCCTTCCTTCGCGATGACGAGGTCCGCGAAGTCGGCGTCCGCGATGTTGCAGTCGCGCGCGAGGTCGACGTTCTTGAGGTGGAAGTCATCCTTGTTCGCGCCGACGATGCGGCCCTTCGCGCCCTTGAGCGCGATGTCCGCCACGATCTTGAGCGATGCGTCCGCAGGAGCGACGGGGCCGACGAAGCCCGCGTTCGCGCCTGTCGCCTT
>JAFPDR010000033.1 GCA_017389885.1 Kiritimatiellia bacterium | reverse complement strand
TCGGACGGATCGATCACCTCGGCGCGTCCGGCGCACACCTTCTCGATGACAGGCTTAAGGTGGGGGAAATGGGTGCAGCCGAGGACTATCCTGTCGCAGCCGGCGTTCAGCAGCGGCTCGATCTTCGACCTGACGGTCGAGATGACCTTAGCGTCATATAGAGTCTCTTTAGAGTCTATTAGCGTCATTTTAGAGTCGTTTAGAGTCTCTTTAGAGTCGATTAGTGTCATTTTAGTGTCATTTAGTGTCGCAGACTCTAACCCGACCCTATCCGACCCTATCCCGACCCTATCCGACCCTAACCCGACCCTAAGGGACTCTACTATCTCCACGAACTCGTCGGCGACGGTTGCGATGACTGTGACGTCCTTCGCGAACTTCGCCTTGGTCTCCCTGTAGAGGCGTCCGCCGAAGGTCCCTGCCGTCGCGAGGACTCCCACGATGCCCGTCTTCGACTCGAGTGCCGCGGGCTTGAGGGCAGGTTCGATTCCGATGAACGGAACGTCCGGCCACTCCGCGCGCAGCGTGTCGATCGCCGCGGCGGTCGCGGTGTTGCACGCGACGACGACCATCTTGCATCCGCGCGAGAGGAGCTCCTCGGTGTTTGCGCGCGAGAGGCGGACTATCTCGTCCGCCGGGCGGTTGCCGTAGGGACAGTTCGCGGAGTCCGCTATGTAGACGGTGGACTCGTTCGGACAAAGCGCAACGAAGGCGTCGAGGATGCAGAGTCCGCCAAGTCCCGAATCGAAGAACCCGACCGCTCCGTCGCTGCGAGGAGAGTCCGCTCTGCCCTTCGCGCCCACGTCAGTACATCTTCTCGTACTCGCCCTTCTCGACGCGCTTGAGCGAGTGGAACCCCGCGCGCTTGGCGCGGTAGTGGAGGTCCGTCTTCGAGTGCGTGAGGCCCGGGGCCTGGATGACGCGCTCTATCGGCGCGCCGCAGTCCGGGCAGGCCGTCAGCCGGTCGTCCTTTATCGACTGCGATATCTCGAAGCCGCCGCGGCACTTCGCGCAGCTCCTCTTCGCGTCCTTCGCCTCGTAGACGTATATGGGCATGTCACTTCGCGGCGAGCTGCGCCTTGAGTTCCTTGACCTCGCCCTTGAGCTTCTGGATCATCTTCGGGGCGAGGGTTATCGCCGCGAGGTCCTTCATGCTCATTGCGGGCGCTCCGATCACGTACTTGAGCGAGCCGTCGAGCGACTGCGGAACGCCCGCCTGCGGGCCCACCTGCACGCCGTCCGCGATCTTGATGTGTCCGGAGATGCCGGCCTGCGCCCAGATGAGGCAGCCGTAGCCGATCTCGGTCGAGCCGGCGACGCCGGACTGCGCGATGAGGCCCGAGTAGCCCTTCACCTTGACGTTGTGTCCGATCTGCACGAGGTTGTCGATCTTCGTCATCGGACCGATGTAGGTGCGGCCGATGCGCGCGCGGTCGATCGTCGTGTTCGAGCCGATCTCCACTCCGTCGCCGATCTCGACGATGCCGAGCTGCGGTATCTTCTCGATGTATACCGAGCCGTCCTCGCGGCGTCCGTTGTTGAAGCCGTATCCGTCGCCGCCGAGCCTGACGCCGCAGTGGATTATGCAGTCCGCGCCGACCTTGGTCCCCTCGCGGAGAGTCACCTGCGGATAGATGTGCGTCTTCGCGCCGACGGTGCATCCCTCGCCGATGAAGACCTGCGCCTCCACGACAGCTCCGTCTCCGATGGAGGTTCCCTTCTCGATCACGGTGAAGGGCCCGACGTGGACGTCCTTGCCGAGCTTCACGGAGGGATCGACTATCGCCGTCGGATGCACGCCCGGCGCGCGGACCGGCTCCGGCGGGGCGAACATCTTCGCTGCCGCCATGCAGGCGTGGTTGGGGTCTGCGACGCGGATGACCGAGCACGGCGCGCCCTTGTCCCATTCGGGCGGCAGGAGCACGGCGGAGGCCTTCGTAGTCTCCACGAGCTTGACGTGCTTCGGGTCCTTGCAGAAGCTGAGGTCGCCCGGGCGCGCCTCCTCGAGGCCGCCGCACGCCGTCAGCTCGACGTCTTCGCCCTCAAGCGTTCCGCCGAGGGCCTTCGCGAGCTCACTTGCCTTCATCCTTGCCCTTTTCCTTGCCCTTGGCGTTCTTGGGGTCGACGCCCATTTCCCTCAGGAGGTCGTCGGTGACGTTGAGGGACTTCTTCGCGAAGGCGGTGACGGTGGACTCGACGATGAGGTCGTAGTCGTTCTTCTCGGCGTACTTGTTGACTATCTCGCGGATTTCGTCCGTCGTGATCTTGAGCAGTCGCGTCTCGAACTCCTGGAGCTTCTGCTGCGACTCCATCGCCTCGGAGCGGAGCTTCTGCTGCGCGCCGATGTAGCGGTTCTGGATCTCGATGAGGTCCTTCTCGATCTTGTCCTTCTGGGACTGCGCGAGCATCGGGTTCTTGCCCTGCTCGGCGATCTTCTTGCCCTCGTCCTGGATGGCGTCGATGTCCGCCTTCATCGCGTCCAGCTTCTTCTGGTAGTCGCGTTCGGCGTCCTGCAGGAGCTTCTTGTTCGTGTCGTAGTTCTTGTGGTTCCGCACGAGCGTCATCATGTCGACCGTGCCGATCTTGAGCTCTGCGAAGGCGCTCGCGCAGAGCGCGACCGCGGCTATTGCGATGAGTTTCTTCATTTTGTTCCTTTCGAAAGAATGCTATTGGGGGATATTATACCATAATTGCCCCGCGCGTTGCGAAGCGCGGCGTCACTGCGCCTCGACCATGTATCCGTCGTCGGGGTGCCACCACACGAACACCTCGTCGTTCCACGTGATCGGCTCCTGGTCGAGGAGGAAGCGCGAGTGCGGCTTGAGCGCCGCGACGCGCTGGTCTCCGCTCTTGATCCAGTACTTCGTGTAGACGCCCTGGTAGACGATGTCCTGCACGGTGGACGGATAGACGTTTATCGACGCGCCCTTCTCGGGCGGAGGCGGCTGGAGCGTGACGCGTATCTTCTCGGGGCGTACCGAGAGGTCGACCTTCTGCCCGACCTTGAGCTGCTTGTCGTTGTACGCGCGTATCGCGGGGAATCCCTCGCCCTCGATCGTGCAGTAGTCGCCGTCGGTCGAGACGATCTCGCCGGAGAAGAAGTTCGTGTCGCCGATGAAGGACGCGACGAAGCGCGTCGCGGGGGCCTCGTATATCTTCGCCGGGCCGTCGAGCTGCTCGACCTTGCCCTTGTTGATGACGGCGATGCGGTCGGAGAGCGACATCGCCTCGCCCTGGTCGTGCGTGAC
>JAFPDR010000032.1 GCA_017389885.1 Kiritimatiellia bacterium | reverse complement strand
GCTTCACCGGCTCTCCCGACAGGCGCCGCGCCACCCCGGCCGGACAGCACTCCGCCTTCAAGCCCACTTACCGAAAAAGCACCACAAAACAACAAACTACGAAAGTGTCAACTTTAAGTCAGGACTTGACACATTAAAAACGATTCAGGGGCCCCAAAGGGGAAGAATCGGCTTTTAATGCGTTGGCCGTATTTTGTCGGCCGCGGCGGTTTTCAGCGGGAGGTTATTTTGGTATAATTACCCGCATGAAAAAATCATCAGTGCTGTTGGCGGCGGTAGCCGCGGTGTCGCTTGCGTTTGCGGCACAGGGGGAGAAGCAGTCCGATAGGCCTCTCAAGGTTCTCATGATCGGGAACAGTTTCTCGATATGCAACCTCAAGCAGATGCCGCCTGTCGCGGCGTCGATGGGGCTCAAGCTCGACCTGGTGTCGCTGTACATCGGCGGGTGCTCCCTCGAGCGCCACTGGAACAACGTTGTGGCGGCGTCCACCAACGCGACGTTCCGTCCGTACAGGACGACTTGGAGCTACGCGTCCCTCGCGGACCAGTCGAAGGTCCCGTTCGCCTCGTCTCTTTCCGACGGCACCGGCTGGAAGAACACCCCCGAGAAGCGCTCGAACATCCCGGCGATGCTCGCGGGCGACAGGTGGGACGTGGTGACGATCCAGCAGGCGAGCCACTTCAGCTGGCGTCCCGAGACGTACCAGCCGTTCGGCGACAGCCTTGTCGCGAAGATCCGCGAGCTTGCGCCGCAGGCGAAGATAGTGGTGCAGGAGACGTGGAGCTATCCGCCGTGGGACAAGCGCCTCAGGGACTTCGGCTTCGACCAGGTCGAGATGTACGCGCGCCTGCACGACGCGTACGCGCTCTTCGCCGCGAAGTACGGCTTCGACGTGATCCCCGTAGGGACCGCGGCTGAGTTCGTGCCTGAGCGCAACACGCTCTTCACGAAGCCCGACTTCCACTTCAACCGCGACGGCGAGTACCTGCAGGGCCTCGCGTTCACGGCGAAGCTCTTCGGGGTGGACGTCAGGAAGTGCGCGTACAGGCCAGACTGGATGGAGGCCTCGCGCGCCGAGGAGATCAAGGCCGCGGTCATGGACGCGGTCGAGGGGACGCGGCGCATCCGCCGCGCCTTCCGCGATCCGCGGGTCACGCGCGGCAGCACGAACGTGATACGCTGCCAGCCCATTGACGATGCGTCGTGGCTGTGGATCCCCGGCGACTCGGGGCGCTGCTACGGGAAGGTCGACTTCTGGGAGGGAGACCGCAAGGGCAGGAAGGTCGAGGGCGATGTCGCGTTCGTGAAGTTCAGGAAGGAGTTCGACGTGGCTCCCGGCGACGGTTCGCTCCTCTTCGACGTCTCGGCGGACGAGAGGTTCTACCTGACGATAGACGGGAAGTTCGTCGCGCGCGGGCCGAACCGCTCCACGACCGAGAACTGGCAGTACCAGACGTACGTGGCCGACCTCGAGCCGGGTCGCCATGCCGTGGAGGCGGTCGTGTGGCGCGTCGGCGAGTTCGGCGCGCTCGCCCAGCTCTCCTACCGCGCGGGCTTCGTCTTCAAGGCGTCCGGCGTGTACGACGAGAGGCTCACTACGGGCAAGGCCGAGTGGAAGGCGGGCCTGGTCGCGGGCGTGACGCCCATCGGCAAGGACAAGGACTCGGGCGCCTGGGGGATGGGCTCGCAGTTCGAGATGACCGGCGCGGGTCCTTACGCCGGCGACGTCGCGGAGTGGAAGACGGCCGAGGTCGTGCGCGGGCCCGCGGGCATCGAGGGCAGCAAGAACTGGGGAGGGCGCACCGGCGGGTGGATGCTCTTCCCGTCGCAGCTTCCCGACCAGACCGAGGTCCCCGTCGTCCCCGGGCGCGTCAAGGCCGTCGCGAAGGGCGTCGGCTTAAGGGCGCGCCACGTCTACACCGAGGCCGAGGCGGAGGAGACGATCGACATGACGAAGCCGTTCACCGTCCCCGCCAACACGAAGATGCAGATCGCGTGGGACCTCGGCAACTACTACTGCGTCTATCCCGAGGTGAGGCTCTCCGGCGGAAAGGGCGCCCGCATGGCGTTCTGCCTCGGCGAGGCGACCAAGCGAGGCGACAACCACCTCAAGACGAGCGAGCCGGGCGCGCGCGGCAAGATCGTCGGACGGTTCCTCCCGGCCTTCGGCGACACGTTCGTGAGCGACGGACGCTCCGGCGCGGTGTTCTCCTCTCCGTGGTTCCGCTGCGGCAAGTGGTGCCGCATCGACGTCGAGACGAAGGACGAGCCGCTCACGGTCGACTCCGTGGTCCTCTTTGAGAACCGCTACCCCGTCGAGATGGAGAGCGTGTTCGAGTCGCCGGACGACGCGTCCCTCGCCGGGATACGCCGCATCTGCGCGAGGGCGATGCAGATGTGCTGCCACGAGATGCTCTTCGACTGCCCGTTCTTCGAGCAGCAGATGTACCCCGGCGACACGCGCGTGCAGCTCAACGTCCTCTCGGCGCTCTCGCGCGACGACCGCATCATCAAGCGCGCGATCGAGCTCTACGACCTCGGGACGCGCGACGACGGGCAGTGTCCGTTCAACTGGCCGACGCGCGGACTCCAGGAAGGCGCGAGCTACACGCTCTGCTACCTGCTCATGTACGGCGACTACGCGATGAACCACGCGGACCGCGAGTGGCTCCGCGCGAGGATCCCGGGCCTCAGGAAGTCGATGGCCGGAATGGAGTACTACGAGAACGCGGACGGACTTCTCGAGAACCTGCCGGGCTGGAACTTCATGGACTGGACGGTAGGCTGGGACGGAGACGGCACTGCGCCAGGGTGCCGCGCGGGTGAAGGCGTGAACGCCGAGCTCAACCTCTACTGGAACCTCGCCATGCGCTCTGCGGCGACGGCGGAGCGCGCCCTCGGCAACGAGCTGCAGGCCAGGTACTGGGAGGAGAAGTCCAGGCGGCTCAAGGCGAAGATCGTCGAGAAGTTCTGGGACGACGGACGCGGCATACTCGCCGACACGCCTGCGAAGAAGGACTTCTCCGAACATGCGCAGGCCCTCGCGCTCATCGGCGACGCGCTGCCCGCGGACAAGGCGGAGTCGGCTTTCCGCCACCTCATCGAGGACAAGGACCTCAAGCGCTGCACGGTGTACTTCTCGTACTACCTCTTCGAGACCTACTTCAAGTTCGGGCGCGGCGACCTCTTCCTGAAGCGCCTCGACCTCTGGCGCGACTACGTGAAGAAGGGCCTCGCGACGACGCAGGAGTCGCCGGACAGCGGCGAGAACGGTCAGTACGAGTCGAGGAGCGACTGCCACGCCTGGGGCGCGCATCCGCTCTGGTTCATGCAGACGGGCCTCGCCGGAATCAGGTCCGACGCGCCGTTCTTCGCGAAGGTGCGCGTCGCGCCGTGCCCCGGCCAGCTCAAGTCGCTCAAGGCGACGCATCCGCATCCGAAGGGGTGGATCGAGGTCGACCTCTCCTTCGAGGGCGGCAAGGCGAAGGGCACCGTGAAGACTCCCGTCCCCGGCACGTTCGAGTTCGGCGGGGCGTCCGTCGAGCTCAAGGCCGGCGTCAACGAAATATGATTTGCAAAAGCAACAAATGATTTTCAAAGGCAACAATAAGAAAGGAATGAAATAGATGAAGAGACTGTTGTTTGTCCTTGCCGCCGCGGTGGCGGCCGGCTGCTGCACCGCGCCATGCGGACGCGACTCGGGCACGACCTACGTCGCAGATGCGCTTGCGCCGTACGTCGAGCGCGGGGAACTGCCCGGGGCTGTCTCAATACTCGACAACGACGGCGTCGTCGAGACGGCGTGCGTCGGGTACTCCGACGTCGCCGCGAAGCGCAGGATCACCGCAGACGACGTGTACATGCAGTGCTCGCAGACGAAGGGATTCTGCGGCGTCACCGTCGCGAAGCTCGTCGAGGAGGGCAGGCTCGACCTCGACGATCCCGTCTCCAAGTACCTTCCCGAGTTCAAGACCCTCTGGATCGAGGAGAAGACGGGGGAGGACGGGGTTCGCCGCCTTGTGCGCGCTAAGAACGTCCTCACGGTCCGCATGTGCCTCAACCACACCGGCGGCTTCCCGTTCGAGATTTCCGCCAAGCAGGGCAACATCAAGGGCGGCGGATGGTCCGGCGGCGCGCCGCTCCGCCAGACGGCCGCGATCGCCGCGGCGTCGCCCATACTGTTCGAGCCCGGCACGAAGCAGCAGTACTCCAACACCGGCATCGACATCGGCGCGGCGGTCGTAGAGGTCGTGACCGGGATGAAGTGGGAGGACTACCTCAAGGAGAACGTGCTCGATCCGCTCGGCATGAAGTCCACATGGTTCTGGCCCACCGACGGGCAGCTCAGGACGCAGGTCGAGATGTACGACTGCCACGAGGGCGCGCCGGCGACGTGGAAGCGCGAGAACCCGATGGAGCAGCGTCCGTACAACGACGGACACGTCTTCGCCTCCGCTGGCGCGGGCCTCTGGACGACCGCGAACGACCAGTACAAGTTCTACAGGATGCTGATGAACCTCGGCGTAGGCGACAACGGCGCGCGCATCCTCAAGGAGGAGACCGTCAAGTCCATCCTCGCCGTGTCGACGCGTCCTGCCGGACTCGGCGGCTACTCGCTCGGGCTCGCGGCGCCCGAGCCCGAGAAGGACGGGGAGGACGCGTGGTTCGGGCACGGCGGCGCGTGGGGCACGAACTGCATGGTCAACTGGCGCAGGAGGCAGCTCAAGCTCTGGGCCGTCCAGCTCAACGGCGGACCGCGTCCGTGGGACAAGGCCAAGGACGCCGCCGCGGACAAGTTCTTCAGGCACGCCGTCGACAACAGCGGGGTAAACGACTACACGGGCAGGGTAAAATGACGCATGTTCAGACGATGTTCGCCGCGGCCGCCGCAGTAGTCTCGATGGCGATGGCGGCTTCCGCTGCAGTCGTCGACGAAGCCAACCTCTTCGTCGGGACGTCCGGCACGGGCCACACGACGCCGGCCGCGTGCCGTCCGTTCTCGCTCGTGCAGGCGGGTCCCGACACCGGTGTGCTCGACTGGAGGTACTGCTCCGGCTACCAGCATTCCGACACAGAGCTGTTCGGATTCTCCTCGTCGCACATAAGCGGCTCGGGGTGCGCGGACCTCGGAGACGTCCTGCTTCTTCCGTTCACGCGCGAGTCCATTGCGCCGCGCGAGAAGCTGCCGTTCGACAAGGCGAGCGAGAAGGCCTCCCCCGGGTGGTACTCCGCCGTTCTCCCGACCGAGGGCGTGACGGCCGAGATGACCGCGACGCCGCGCGTGGCGCTGTACAAGTTCGCGTATCCGATGGACCGCACGCCGCGCCTGCTCGTCGACCTCCAGCACGGCGTCGTCGTATGGGGCGAGCACGGCGTCACGAACCGCGTGCTCGAGTGCGAGGCCTCGGTCCTCGAAGGCAACACGGGAGTCGAGGCGTCGCTCAGGGTCGCGAGCTGGACTACGCGCCGCTCCTTCGAGGTCGTTCGCTTCTCGCGCAGGGCGCTGAAGGTGACGGAGCTCGCGAAGGCGAATCCGTGCGAAAGGGGGCCGCGATACGTCTTCGAGTTCGCGCCATCCGCCGAGCCGCTTTTCGTCAAGGTCGCGCTCTCGACCGTCTCGTTGGACGGCGCGCGGGCCAACATCGCCTCGGAGCTCCCCGGCTGGGACTTCGCCGCCGTGCGCCGCGCGGCGCGCGACGAATGGTCCGCGCTCCTCTCGCGCTTCGCCGTGGAGGGCTCCGCCGAGCAGCGCTCCCTCTTCTACACGGCGGTGTACCACCTCTGCGTGCAGCCGCACGACATCACGGACGCGGACGGATCGTACCGCGGGGCGGACGATGCTGTGCACCACGGGACTCACTACGGAGAGATGTCGCTGTGGGACACGTACCGCGCGTCGCATCCGCTCTACACGCTCGCCTTCCCCGAGCGCGTCGACGGATTCGTCCGCTCGCTCGTCGCGCAGTCCGAGGAGCAGGGCTACCTGCCGATTTGGCCGCTGCGCGGACAGGAGACGGACTGCATGATCGGCAATCCGGCGGTGTCCGTGGTGGCGGACGCGTACCTCAAGGGGTTCCGCGGCTTCGACGCCAACGCCGCCTTCGAGCAGGTGAAGCGCTCGCTCGACGTGGCGCGTCCGAACTCCCGCGTCGACCTCGTGGAGAAGTACGGGTACTTCCCGTTCGACCAGGTCAAGGTCGAGAGCGTTTCGATGCTCCTCGAGGACGCGATCAACTGCGACGCGGCGGCGAAGCTCGCGGCGGCGCTCGGCAGGAAGGACGACGCCGCGCGCTACGCGAAGCGCGCGAAGGGATACCGCAACGTCTTCGACGCGAGGACGGGGTTCTTCCGCGGACGCGACTCGTCCGGCTCGTGGCGCACGCCGTTCGACCCGCTCCGAATCTGCAACGCCTACGCCCTCGGAGGCGACTTCACAGAGGGCAACGCCTGGCAGTACCTGTGGCTCGTTCCGCACGACCCCGACGGACTCGTCGAGCTGCTCGGCGGGAAGGACGCCTTCTTCGCGAAGCTCGAGGAGCTCTTCAGGCTGCCGTCCTATCCCGAGGGCCAGCCCAAGCTGCTCGACGTCTCCGGCCTCATCGGGCAGTACGCGCACGGAAACGAGCCGAGCCAGCACATCGCCTACCTCTTCGCGCGCGAAGGCCGCCCCGGGCGCACGCAGGAGATCGTGCGCGACGTCGTGCGGAAGTTCTACTCGCTCGAGCCGGACGGAGTGTGCGGCAACGAGGACAACGGGCAGATGAGCGCGTGGTACGTCTTCGCGGCTATTGGCTTCTATCCGCTCGACCCCGCCGCGGGCGAGTACGTGCTCGGCGCGCCGCAGGTTCCGGGCGTGACGCTGTCTCTTCCGGACGGGAAGACGCTCGCCGTGCGGGCCGAGAACTGGTCTGACGGCAATGTGCACGTGAAGTCCGTGACGTTCCGGGGGAAGAAGGTCGAGGGCCATTCCATCAGGCACTCCGACCTCGTCCAGGGCGGGGAACTCGTCTTCGAGATGGCGCCATGAAGCACGCCGCCGAGGAGTCCATTTCGTCGCGCATGATCTCCGAGCTCCGCTCCGAGATACTGTCCGGAAAGTACAACGCCCGCGAGCGCTTCCTCAGCGAGGCGCAGATCATGCGGCGCTACGGCGTCGCGCGGCAGACCGCGGTGCGCGTCCTCGACAGGCTCGTCCGGGACGGACTCGTCTACCGGCGCAAGGGCTCGGGAACTTTCATCACCGACTCCGCCCGCAACAGGACGGGCGCGATCGGCATAATCGTCCCCGGCCTTGCCTACGCTGAGATATTCGCCCCCGTCTGCTCCGCGCTCTCGCGCCTCTGCGCGGAGAAGGGGTATATGCTCCAGCTCGCGGACTTCTCCAGCGACGATCCCGTGGAGCGCGCAAAGCTTGCGCTCGGCATAGCCGAGGACCTCGCCTCGCGCAACGTTGCCGGGGTCGTGTTCCAGCCGATAGAGTTCCTCGCGGACTCGGACGACATCAACGAGCGCATCGTCTCGCGCCTCGACGAGGCGAACATCCCCGTCGTTCTCATGGACGGCGACCTCGTCTCCCCGCCGCGCCGCAGCCGGTACGACATAGTCGCCGTCGACAATTTCGCCGGCGGGTACGCCATCGGGAGGCACCTCGTCTCGCAGGGCGTGCGGCGCATGTGCTTCCTCATGCGCGAGCACTGGGCGCTCAGCGTGCAGGAGCGGCTCCACGGCGTGATGGTCGCGTGCGCGGAGGCCGGCGTGCCGTTCCTCAAGTCGAGCGTCTTCCATTCCGAGCCGACCGACGCCAGGAAGGTCGCCGCGCTCATGCGCTCGAAGAACAGGCCCGAGGCGATAATGTGCGGAAACGACACCGCGGCGCTGAACCTGAAGATGACCCTTTCGAAGCTCGGGTACGAGGTCCCGCGCGACGTTCTCCTCGCGGGCTTCGACGACGTGCAGCACGCGAAGATCGCGTCGCTCACGACCTGCCGCCAGCCGCTCGAGAAGATAGCGTCGTCCTGCCTCGAGATGCTGATCTCGCGCATGGAGCATCCGGACGGCGAGCCGCGCGAGATACGCCTCCACGCTGATTTCGTCCGGCGCGAGTCGACTGACTTCCGCCAGCTCTGCACCAACAGGAAAGGAACATCCAGAAGATGAAAAGAACAGCATTCATCGCCGCCGCCGCGGCGGTGGCCGCATTCGCGGCGACGGGCGCGGAAGGTTTTCTGCGCGTCAAGGGACACGACATCGTGGACGAGAAGGGCGAGAAGTTCTTCATCCGCGGGACGAACCTCGGCAACTGGCTGAACCCGGAGGGGTACATGTTCGCGTTCGGCAAGTGCAACTCCGGGCACTTCATCGACGAGATGTTCAGGGAGCTCGTGGGGCCCGAGGAGACGAGGAGGTTCTGGAAGGCGTTCAAGGACAGCTACATAACCGAGCGCGACATCGCCTTCATAGCCGAGACCGGCGCGAACACGGTGAGGCTTCCGCTCAACTACAAGCTCTTCACCGACGAGGACTACCTCGACCTCACCGGGCCCGGCGACGGCTTCAGGCGCGTAGACGACGTGGTCGGCTGGTGCCGCAGGCACGGTCTGAAGGTCATCCTCGACATGCACGCCTGCCCCGGAGGCAACACGGGCGACAACATCGACGACTCCTGCGGACACGCCTGGCTTTTCGAGGAGGAGTGCTACCAGAGGCAGTACTGCGAGATATGGCGGAAGATCGCCGAGCGCTACGCGGACGAGCCGGTGGTGTTCGGGTACGACCTCATGAACGAGCCGATATCGAGCCGCCTCGCGAACATGGCGGAGCTGAACAAGCAGCTCGAGCGCGTCCAGTTCATGGCCATCGACGCGATACGCAGGGTGGACAAGAAGCACATAGTCATCCTCGCGGGCGGGCAGTGGAACACCAACTTCGAGCCGTTCACTGACTTCTCGAAGGACGACAACATGATGTACGAGTGCCATCACTACGCCTTCGGGGACCCAGTCTACAAGGACGACAGCGTGAAGCGCTACGCCGCCTTCCGCGACAAGTCCGGGAAGCCCATGTACATGGGCGAGACGGGGCACAACCCGTCGCTTGACTGGTACCGCCAGATCCGCGAGTCGATGGAGCGCAACAACATCGGCTGGACCTTCTGGCCCTACAAGCTCCCCGGCTCGGCGTGCTGGAACGGCTTCGCCTACCCGGAGGGGTGGAAGGAGACCATATCCAAGTTCGCAGAAGGCGACCGCAGCTCCTACGCCGCGATCCAGAAGAACCGCCCCGACCGCGCGAAGGCGCTCGAGCTAATGCGCAAGTACGTGGAGAACTGCAGGTTCGAGAACTGCCGCGCCGAGGAGGGCTACATCAAGGCTGTCGGACTCAAGGTCCCGTCCGCTCAATAGCGCACAAGGAGGTGCGGCATCTTGCCGCGCCGCTGGCACAAGGAGGTGCGGCATCTTGCCGCGCGTGGCGGGAACAGAACGCCGAAAGTGTGGTATAATATCACACTGCTATGGAAAAGAAGACTCAGCAGTTCAAGGCGGAGATCGCGCAGATGCTCGATCTCGTCGTAAATTCACTCTACTCGAAGAAGGAGATTTTCCTCCGCGAGCTCGTCTCCAACGCCTCCGACGCGATCGACCGCGCCAAGTTCCTCGGTCTCACGGACAAGGCCGTCGTCGCGGACAATCCGGAATGGAAGATCCAGATCGCCGCGGACAAGGGCGCGAAGACCCTGATGGTGTCCGACAACGGAATCGGCATGGACGCCGAGGAGCTCGAGCGCAACCTCGGCACGATAGCGAGCTCCGGCACCAAGAAGTTCCGCGAGATGCTCAAGGAGAAGGGCGGGGAGTCCCTCCCGGAGCTCATCGGACAGTTCGGCGTCGGCTTCTACGCGGCGTTCATGGTCGCGGACAAGGTGACTGTCGAGACGATGAAGCGCGGGACGGACGCGTCGTTCAAGTGGGAGTCCGACATGTCCGGCGGCTACACCATCTCCGACGGCGAGCGCGACTTCCCGGGAACCTCCATCACGCTGCACCTCAGGGACGACCAGCTCGAGTACCTCGAATACTGGCGCGTCTCCGACCTCGTCAAGAAGTACTCCGACTTCATCGCCTATCCCGTCACCTACCGCCAGCTCGACGTCCCGAAGGACGAGAAGGAGGAGGACAAAAAGGAGCGCGAGGAGCGCGAGGCGAAGCCGCTCAACACGATGGTCGCGCTCTGGAAGCGCGCCAAGAAGGACGTCAAGCAGGAGGAGTACGACGAGTTCTACAAGCACCTCACGCACGACTGGGACGGTCCGTTCGAGACGATCCCCTTCGGCGCGGAGGGGCAGGTCGAGTTCAAGGCGCTCCTCTTCTTCCCGAAGAAGCCGACGATGGAGCTCTTCATGCCCAACCAGAAGCGCGGGCTCTCGCTCTACGTCAGGAACGTCTTCATCGGCGACGACATCGAGATGCTCCTCCCTTCGTGGCTCAGGTTCGTGAAGGGCGTCGTCGATTCCAGCGACCTGCCGCTCAACGTCTCGCGCGAGATGCTGCAGGACGACGCGGTAGTCCAGAAGATAAAGTCCGCCGTGACGGCGAAGGTGCTCTCCACGCTCGAGGACATGAAGAAGAAGGACGCGAAGAAGTACGACGAGTTCTTCGCGGCGTTCGGCACCGTACTCAAGGAGGGAATCCACACCGACTTCGAGAACGCGGACCGCATCAAGAAGCTCGTTAAGTACCCGACCGCCCGCACCGAGGCCGGGAAGCGCGTCTTCCTCGAGGACTACGTCAAGGACATGGCGTCGGGCCAGAAGGACATCTACTACATCGTCGCCGAGCGCGAGGAGGACGCGCGCCGCGCGCCGCAGCTCGAGTCCGCCAGGAAGCACGGATGCGACGTGCTGCTCTTCTGCGATCCCGTCGACGAATACCTCACGGAGTCGCTGAGGGAGTTCGACGGAAAGAAGTTCGTCGACGTCGCGAAGGGCGACGTCGCCTTCGGCAGCGAGGACGAGCAGAAGGCCGAGAAGGACGCGAACGAGAAG
>JAFPDR010000031.1 GCA_017389885.1 Kiritimatiellia bacterium | reverse complement strand
TAGCCCGGCACCACGTTGTGCCCGATTACCGCCCTGCCCTCCGTCGGCTGGCGCGTCCCCGCCATGATGCGCATCAGCGTCGTCTTGCCGAGTCCGTTGTAGCCGATTAGCGCGACCTTGTCGCCGCGCGTGACGTTGAACTCGAGCCCCGTGAAGACGTTCTTCACGCCGTCGTAGCTGAAGCCCAGGTTCTCGCAGCGGAACATCTCGATTCCGCTCGGCGGCGGCTCGGCGAGGCGCAGCCGACCGGAGTTCGTGTAGCGCTTCGGAAGGACGATCCTCTCCTCGTCGATCTTGTCGATGAGCTTCTGGCGGCTCTGCGCCTGCGCGGCCTTCGTCGCCTGCGCGCGGAAGCGGTCCACGAAGCGCTGCAGCTGCTCGCGGTGGTGGTCCTGGTTCTCCTTCGCCGCCTTGAGGTGCTGGTACCGGACCTCGCGCTCCGTCATGTAGTAGTCGAGATCGCCCTCGTAGCGCGTCGCAGTCCCTGCGTCCACCTCCACGATGCGGTCCGTAAGCGTCCGCAGGAGGTACCGGTCGTGCGAAATGAGCATGAGCGTGCCGTCGTACGCCTTCAGGAACTTCTGCAGCCAGTCGACCGCGGGGAGGTCGAGGTAGTTGGACGGCTCGTCGAGGAGCAGCAGGTCCGGCTTGGACGCGAGGACCCGCGACAGCTCGGCGCGCATGCGCCATCCGCCGGAAAACGACCTGAACGGCTTCGCGAACTCGTCCGTCGAGAAGCCGAGGCCTCCGAGCGCGACCTTGACGCGCGTCTCGATGTCGTATCCGCCGAGGTGCTCGAACTTCGTCTGCAGCTCTCCGTAGCGCCGCATCTTCGCGGGGTCCGTGAGGTCGCCCTCGAGCTCCTGCATCTCGGCCTCCATCTCGGAGAGCCCCGGGATGCCGCGCAGGGAGTACTCGAGCAGCGTCTCGTCAGGGGAGTCCGGCTCCGGGTTCTGGCGCGTGAAGCCGATGCGCGGGCTGCCCTCGATTATGAGCTCGCCCGAGTCCGTCGACATCTCGCCGAGGACGATCTTGAAGAGCGTGGACTTTCCCGAGCCGTTCGGACCCACCACGCCCACGCGGTCGCCCTTGTTGACGCGGAACGTGACGTCCGTCAGGACGTCCTGGTGTCCGTAGTGTACCGATATTCCCTTGAAGTCAAGCATCTGTTTCTGCGATAGGTGAACTGCGCCATATTATACCAAAATCCACGGCGCCTACCGGACGCAGCGGAGAACGAGGACGGATATCTCGGGGTCGTCGAAGAATCGGACCGGAAAGCCCGCCCACTGTCCGCATCCGGGCGAGACGTAGAGACGGCCCTCCTGCCCCGAGCCCGCGCCGTCCGCGGATATCCTGTACTCGCCGCGGACGAATCCGTCGTTCGCGTTGTAGACAAGGATGTTCAGCAGCGGCATGACCCCGCCGTGGGTGTGTCCGGACAGCTGCAGCCTAACGCCCGAGAAGACGTTCGCGCGCGCCTCCTTCGGCTTGTGCTGGAGAAGGACGCGGAACTCCCCGTTTGTTGCAGATGCAAATGCCTGTGCGACGTCCGGGGCGGTCGCCTGCGCGCGCCACCTGAATATGGCGTCGTCATCCACGCCTCCGAGCGCGAGCCCCTCGCGCGGGAAGACGCACTCGTTGCGGAGGAATCGGATCCCCCACTTGTCGAACAGCGCCGACCATTCGTCCCAGTCGCCGTAGAACTCGTGGTTCCCGGTGACGAACCAGACGCCGTCCCTCGCCTTCAGTTCCTTGAGCGGCTCGACGTCGCGGCGCCTCCGGTGCACCGTGCCGTCGACTATGTCTCCCGTGCACACCGCGAGGTCCGCGTCCGCGGCGTTCGCGAGCGCCACTATCGCCTCCGTGCGCCAGCGCGGCGCCGCGGCGGACACGTGGATGTCCGCAACCTGCACGATGCGGTATCCGTCGAGCGCCGCGGGAAGCCCGGGGCACTGTATCTCGACTTCATTGACCTTCGGAATCTTCACGCCGTTCCAGACGCCCCACGCGGCGAGCGCCCACGCGAGCGCGGGGAGGAGGATCGCCTTCGCGCGGCGGGGGACGAAGAAAAGCGCCACGGCGAGGACGAAGAGCAGCATCGCCCCGGAATAGAGCCAGTTCCATGTCCAGACGAGCCACTGCGGAAGGTCCGGATTGAACGCGTCGCCTCCGAACGCCCGGTAGCACAGGAACTTGGAGCAGCAGAAAAGCAGGAAAGCCGCGATCGAGGCCTGTCCGCGCTGCGCGATCTTCCACGCGCGGCATGTCGGGACGATGTACACGAGGGCGAGAAGGACGAAAACCGCGAACGGGGTGTACGTAAAGAAGGCCTTGATCATCTCATTTTCTCCATCTGTGCGTCGACTCGCCCTTCGCGCGCACGAGCTCCGCCTCGCCCATGATGCCTATCTCGCGTATGCCGGGCGTGTCTATCACCATCGCGCCGGACGGAAGCATCGCGAGCTCGCGGCTCGTCGTGGTGTGGCGTCCCTTCCCGCTCCACTCCTGTATCTCCTGGGTCGCGGCCCACTCCTCGCCCGCGAGCGTGTTGAGGAGAGTGGACTTCCCGACGCCCGAGGAGCCGACGAGCGCGAGCGTGCGGCGGGGCTTCGCGTATTCGAGGACGGAATCCATCCCCTCGCCGGTGAGGCACGATATGCGGAGGAGACGCGCCCTTCCGGCGATCGTGTCCTCGAGTTCCTTCACGAACTCCTCGTCGCCGTCCTGCCAGAGGTCCGTCTTCGTGAGCACGACGACTGCCTCCGCCTCGCCCATGTCCTCCGCGAGCGTGAGATAGCGGTCGACGCGCGCGGTGGAGAAGTTCTCGTTGAGGGACATCATGACGAAGAGCGCGTCGAAGTTGACGGCGAGCGTCTGCGAGGTGCGGCGCGCGGTCGGGTCCTTGCGCTCGAAGTGCGAGAAGCGCGGCAGGACCTCGAGTATCATCGAGTCGCCCTGCGCGTTGTGGCGGAACTTAACGAAGTCGCCGGTGATGGGCGAGAGAGGCGCGGCGGCCTGCACCTCGGACCTCTTCGCGCCCTTCATGGAGTCCGGCGCGACGGTCTTCATGCGCGTGAACGCGCTCTTCTTCTTGCGGGCGAGTATCTCGCCCTCCGCCTCGTTGCAGACAAGGTGGTAGTAGTCGCCGTGGGCGCTTACCACGCGTCCGATCCCCGGCGCGACCTCGCCCCTCCAGCCGAACTCCTCGATGCGGGTCATGTCTGGTACGGGCCCAGGAACGCCTCCTCGAAGTCGTATCCCCCGACGAACGCCTCGAGGGTGTCCTCCTCGTTGCGCTCAACGCGGTGGAACTCCGCGAGGTTGAACATCATCTCGCCGAGGTCCTCGCACGACTTGAGGCCCCACTCCGTGAGGACGCGGTATGCGAGGGGGCCGAACTGGTCGAGCGCCGTCTCGCGGAACTCGTCCATTATGTCCTCCGCGCCGAAGCGCCCCCCGTCCTTGCCGAGGTAGTGCACCACGTCCATCAGCAGCGCGTAGGCGCGCCCGTTGTACCGTCCGTCCTTCGCGACGATGTCCTCGAACGTGTCCGAGTCGAAGTCTAGCTCTTCCATGCGCGGGCCCTCAGGAGCCGAGGAGGGAGGCGAGAAGCGGATCCTTCACCGCGATCTCCTCGGGCGTGAGGCCCTCGATCTCGTGGGGGAAGACGATCCAATCGAGTCCGACGTCCTTGACGAAGTAGTCGGGCTTCATTCCGGTCTTGTTCTTCTCGGGCTTCCAGTAGACGCACGCGAGGCGCATCTCCGCGCCCGTCTTCGCGACGCGCTCGTTGACGGCCTTGGCGGTCTTGCCGGTGTCGAAGACATCGTCGACGACGAGAACCCTGTCGCCGGGCCTGAGCATCCCGAATATCTCCTCGCCGAGCGTGAACACTACCTCGCCGGCGTTCTCGCCGATCCCGGAGTAGCTCGCGCACTTGAGGGGAATGTGGCGGACGTCCCAGCCCGACACCTTGAAGTACTCGTGCAGCGACACGCCTACGGCCGCGCCGCCGCGCCAGAGCGCGATGAGGATGTCGGGCTTCCAGCCCGACTTCCTCACGTCGGCCGCGAGCCTCCACGAATCGCGGAGGTACTCGTCGGCCGAAAGATAGTGCTTGTCGTTGAGCGCCATCTCAGAAGTTCCATGCGAGGCCCACGCCGCCCCAGGCGAAGTCCTTGTACTGACCGTAGTCGTTGCCGCTTCCGGTCTCGCAGGCATGGCGGAGGTCATGGTCGATGATGTGGCACCAGTAGACCTTCGCGAAGAGGGCGAGGTGCTTGGAGAACTGCCAGTTGACATCGAAGCCGAGGCGCGAGGAGGCCATTCCGGAGCCGTGCAGCTCGGACCAGCCGGCCGTCGGGAAGCACCAGTTGTAGCGGTGCGAGCGCCAGACGAGCTCCCAGGTCGGGGTGATCGTGACCTCGTCAGTTAAGCCGATCGTCTTCTTGAGTCCGCCGAGGAACAGGTTGGCCTTGTTCTCGTGGTACTCGTGCACCCACTTGAAGTAGGGCGTGACGAACGGGTTCTTCAGCTCGAAGTAGTGGTTCCAGTCCATCGTCGTCATCGTGGAGACGCTCGACTGGAAGTGTCCGCGGCGCCCCTTCGCCCACTGGGTGGACGGATTGTGCCCGCGGTGGTGGGGATAGTAGTACCACACGACCTCGGTGCGGTAGCCGAGCCCCCAGACCTTGTCGTCGTCGAACCAGAAGGTGTGGTCGAAGTGGATGTTGTAGTCCTGCTCGTTGAACCACTTGCCGTACTGTCCGTTGCGCTTGTCGGTGAGGTCGGAGTTGAGCCAGATGCCGACGCCGATGGAGCCGATGTCCCAGGGCAGGTTCATGTTGCCCTCCGCGTACGTCTGCCACGTGGGCTCGGAGTTGAGGAGGTCTCCGTAGAGCTGGTAGCCGGAGTAGATTCCGGTCGAGCCGAAGCCCCAGAAGAGCGGCGCGTCGTCCTCCTCGGTCTCGGCCTCCTCGGCCTCGGTCTGCGCCTCGGCGTTCTGGGCCGCGGGCTTGGGTTCATCCGCAAATGCCGCGAAGACCGCGGCTGTGACTGCTGCAACCATCAGTTTTTTCATGTTGTATTTCCTCGAGTGTTTTTCGTGTTTCCTTTGGAAACGACAATGATATTCTACCATAAATCGCCGATTTCGTCATCAGCGAAGCTGTGGGACGCGCCGTAAAAAATCGGCCGCGGCAGATGTGCCGCGGCCGGTTTTTCATCCGTTGTGACGGCCGTTAGTCGGCCATCGGGCGGACCTTGCCTTCCTTGATGCGCTTCTCGACGACTTCCGCCGCGATGTTCTTCGGGACGGGCTCGTACTGCTTGAAGATCATCGTGAAGGAGCCGCGGCCCTGGGTCACGGTGCGGATCGCGTTCGAGTAGCCGAACATCTCGCCGAGCGGGACCGTCGCCTTGAGGAGCTTGACGCCCGCGCGGTCCTCCATGCCCTCGATGCGCCCGCGGCGCTGGTTGATCGAGCCGTTCGCCGCGCCCATGTACTGCTCGGGCACCGCGACTTCCACGTCCATCATCGGCTCGAGCAGCTGCGGCTGAGCCTTGAGGAAGCCCTGCTTGAAGCACTGGCGGGCGCACTCGATGAACGCAAATTCGTTCGAGTC
>JAFPDR010000030.1 GCA_017389885.1 Kiritimatiellia bacterium | reverse complement strand
TGCGCCGCGTCCGAACACGCACCTCTATCCCTCCGACCACTTCCCCTCCGTCGCAACAATAGCGTTCAAATAGTGCAGTGGATGATAAATACCTTTCCCGATATGTTGCTTTCGCAACTGGGAGTTTCGGACCGGTCTACATGACTCCTTGGATTGCGGGTGTTCACGGCGACGAATAATGCTGGCGGTTGAGGTCAAGCGGTTTGCCATCCAAATCTCGGTTTTCCGACCGCTTCAAGAGGTTGTCGAGCAGGAGTAAGAAAGATGTGGGGCAAGACGGGACAGGTTCTGGAAAGCAGATTGGCGGACGCCACATTTTCGTCCGGCGCGCTATTGACACGGCGGGACGGAAATTGGTATACTATGCGGCGTTAGGTTGAAACCCTCCTAGGTGGGATGGCCGAGCGGTTAGGTAGCGGACTGCAAATCCGCTTACAGCGGTTCAACTCCGCTTCCCACCTCCAATCCAAAGCCGATGCTGAGTAAAAAGAGTTCGGATGCCCTGGCGGCGGTCTTGACCGCCGTCGCGTGGTTTTGGACTGCGTTCGAATGCAACACGATCGGAATCGACGTCTTCGACATGATCCTCATGAAGGAGCGCACGGGCGGGTTCTTCGTCTGGTTTCTCGCGGCGGTTCTCACGGTCCTCACTTTCCTCTGGATGCGTCCCCACCTCATCACGCGCGCGGTGATGGCTATCTTCATGCTTCTGCCCGCGACGGTGTTCAGGTTCACGCGCCTGATGGTGCCTGAGAGCGGCTTTGCGCCAGTGCAGCTGCTTGTCGGGCTCATGTACGTCCTTGCCGTGATCGGCATGTACGGGATGTTCTATCCGTGGAAGATCGAGAAGGTCTTCGGCATCGGCGACGGAAGGGAGCACAAGCCGGCAGTGGAGGGCGAGGGGGACACTTGAGCCTGCTCTGGACGATCCTCCCACCTCTCCTCGGCGGTCTCGGGCTTTTCCTGCTCGGGATGAAGCATCTGTCCGAGGGCCTTCAGGCGACGGCGGGCGGGGGGCTTCGCAGATTCATGGCGAAGGCGACGAGCCACCGCATCGTGGGCGTGGGCTCGGGCATCATCTCCACGATGATCGTCCAGTCGTCCTCGATAATCACCGTCATGCTCGTCGGCTTCGTGTCGACCGCGCTCATGACGCTTCCGCAGGCGTTCGCGGTCTTGATCGGCGCCAACATCGGAACGACCGCTACGGTGTGGATCATCGCCTACGCGCCGGATCCGCAGCTGCTCGGCTTCATCGGGCTCGCCTTGGGCGGCGTCCTGTACTTCTTCCTGCGCGGCGAGCGCGTGCACAACCTCGGGCTCACCATCATCGGGCTCGGGCTTGTGTTCCTCGGGCTCTACATCATGTCCAAGGGCGTCTCGCCGATTCGCGAGAACCCCGAGGTCTCCGCGATCTTCACGCGCATGAGCGCCGAGCGGATGTCCGGCGTCTTCCTCATCGCGCTCTGCGCGATGCTGCTCACCGCCGTCATCCAGTCCTCCGCCGCCACGATCGCGATCGCGATGGCGATGGCTACGCAGGGGCTGATCTCATACGAGGTGGCGATAGCCGTACTCTTCGGCGCGAACGTCGGCACGACGGCGACGGGCTGGATAGCCGCGATCGGAGGGACGGCTGACGCGAAGCGCACCGCGCTTTCGCACACGCTGTCGAACCTCCTGGGGTCCCTCGTGCTAATCTGGTTCTTCCCGCTGTTCGTGAAGCTCGGGCAGGGCCTGTTCCCGAAGTGGAGCGTCGCGGAGACGGTCGTCGTGTCGGGCCACGAGGTGAAGGCGTTCACGCACATGATGGCGCCGATAGCCGTTACGGACACGATCTTCGCGGTCTGCCGCGGAATCCTCTTCTTCCCGTTCGTGAGGCCGTTCTGCCGTCTCGTCGAGCGCATCGTCCCGCAGCCGGCGGACGAGAAGCCGCATCTCTCGGCGCTTCACTTCGGCGTGAGGCTATCGCCGGTCATCGCGTGCGACCAGGCGCTGATGGAGGTGGACTTCATGAAGCGCTCCGACCTCGAGCTGCTCGACTGCTCGCGCAAGGTGATCTCCGGCGCGACCGACGGCGACGACGGACCCGAGAGGCACATCGTCCACCGCGAGGACATTCTCGACAACGTCCAGAAGGAGGTCACCGAGTTCCTCGGGAGCATCATGTCCAAGCGCCTCGCGCGCGACGTGGCGGAACGCGCGCAGCGCCTACTCAGGCTCACGGACGAGCTGGAGTCCGTCTCCGACGAGTGCGCGACGGTCCTCAAGGTCGTCAAGCGCCTCCGCAAGCAGGGGCAGAGGATGTCCGAGCAGTCCGTCGCGCTTCTCCTCGACGTGCACGACAGGGTCGCCGGCTTCGCCGCGGACATAACGCCGCTCATCCGCTCGCCGCGCGGAGTCTTCGACCTCGAGGCGCTGCAGAGGCGCTCGTCGGAGCTGCACTCGTTCATACGCGAGTGCCGCCGCATCCAGCTCGGGCGCGTCGGTCCGGAGGACCCCGGTTCGTCCGTGCGCGTTCTCGGAGAGCTCGACATCATCAACGCCTACGAGCGCATCCGCGCCTACTACCTCAACTGCGCCGAGACCCTCGCCGGCGGCAAGCGCTAGCCGGAAATCGGATTGCCCAAAGGCGGTCGGATTATGGTATAATCTACCGAAAGGCAGGGAATGCCGACGGCAGGAAAAATCTATGGAACTATACGAACTAGGCATACGCGAGGCGCAGGACGGGATCGCAAAGGGCGAATTCACGGGAGTCGATCTCGTGAAGGCGGTGATCGCGCGCTACCGCGAGAGGAACGGCGAGATCGGCGCGTATCTCACCTTCGACGAGGAGCAGGCGGTCAGGATCGCGGAGGAGAATCCGAAGTCCGTGCCCATCGCGGTGAAGGACCTCATCAACGTCGCGGGCCAGCCGTGCACATGCGCCTCGAAGATCCTGAAGGGCTACGTCTCGCCCTACGACGCGACGGTCATACGCAACATGAAGGCCGCCGGGTTCATCCCCGCCGGACGCGTCAACATGGACGAGTTCGCGATGGGATCCTCCACGGAGAACTCTGGGCTCGGCGTCACGCGGAATCCCTACGACCTCGGCCGCGTCCCCGGCGGAAGCTCCGGCGGAAGCGCCGCGGCGGTCGGCGGCAACCTCTGCATCGCGGCGCTCGGGACCGACACGGGCGGCTCGATACGCCAGCCCGCCTCGTTCTGCAACTGCGTCGGCGTGAAGCCGTCGTACGGACGCGTCAGCCGCTACGGCGTGACGGCGTTCGCGAGCTCGCTCGACCAGGTCGGGCCGATGACGAAGTCCGTCGAGGACGCGGCGATCCTCCTGAAGGCGATCGCGGGGCACGACGAGATGGACGGCACGACGCCGAAGGACCCCGTGCCGGACTATGCAGCGTCCCTCGCGGGCGCGTCCATGAAGGGCGTCAGGATCGGCGTCGCGAAGGAGTACTTCGACGTGAAGGGGCTCGACCCGGAGGTGAAGCGCATCACGGACGAGGCGCTGAGGAAGTGCGAGGCCGCGGGCGCGCAGCTCGTGGAGGTGTCGCTTCCGCACACCGAGTACGCTATGGCCGTCTACTACATCATCGCGCCGGCCGAGGCGAGCGCGAACCTCGCGAGGTTCGACGGGGTGCGGTACGGACACCGCTCCGCCGACGCCAAGGACGTCTTCTCGCTCTACACGAAGTCGCGCGCCGAGGGCTTCGGGCCCGAGGTGAAGCGCCGCATCATCATGGGCACGTACGTGCTTTCGAGCGGATACTACGACGCGTACTACGGGCGCGCGCAGAAGGTGCGCACGCTCGTGAAGCGCGACTTCGACGAGGCGTTCGCGAAGTGCGACGCGCTGCTCACCCCGTGCGCGCCGACCCCCGCGTTCCGCTTCAAGGAGCTGCAGGACCCGCTGACGATGTACCTGAACGACCTGTTCACGATCCCGTCGTCCCTCGCAGGCGTCTGCGCTTCGTCCGTGCCGGCCGGGTTCACCGCGGACACGAAGCTCCCCGTCGGCGTGCAGTTCATCTGCGGCGGCTTCGAGGAGGAGAAGCTGCTGAGGATATCGAAGGCGTTCGAGGACCTCCGCTGAGGGGGCCCTTGGGCTACTTCCTGTCCCAGCTCGCCTTGGGCGGCGCCTTGTCGCGCCACTCGGGCAGGGAGATCATGTTCCCCGCCTCGGCCTTTCCCGCGAGATAGGCCTCCGCGACGTATTCGCGCTGCGTCTTCATCTCGGCGAGGAGGGACTTGATCTCCAGCACCGCCTCGTGGCACATGTCAACGACCTGCTTCTTCGTCTCCTCGTCGACACCGTCCATCTTGAGCAGCTCGATCGAGCTGAGAAGGACCGTCGCCGGCTGCCCGAGGGCGTGGCAGAATCCCGCGAGGGACTCCATCACGACCTTCGAGCGCTCGACCTGCATCTCGGCGATGGCGAGGCGGCGGCTCGTCTCGTCGAGGTTTGTCTCCTGTTCCTGCGTATTCATCTGCGTGGTCCCTCCGTCAGCTCGCCAGCGAGCCCATGTTGAAAATCGGCATGAACATCGCCATCACGATGGTTCCGATGATTGCGCCGAGAAAGACCATCAGGAACGGCTCCATGAGCGCGGTGAGGGTGCTCAGGAGCGCCTCCACCTCCTCGTCGTAGCTGTCCGCCACGGAGTCCAGCATGTCCTCCACCTTGCCCGCCTTCTCGCCGGCGGCGATCATGCGCACCATTATGATCGGCATGTAGGGCTTGCCGTCTAGCGCCACGTTCAGCTGGTTGCCCTGCTCCACCTCCTTGCGCGCGTCGAGTATGGACTTCTCGAGTACGCGGTTTCCTATGGACCTCGCCACGACCTCGAGCGACTTGAGGATCGGCACGCCCGCGTTCGTCATCTGCGCGAGCAGGCGGCAGAAGCGCCCGATGCCGCTCTTGAGGTTGAGCTGCCCGAAGACCGGCATCTTCAGCTTGAACTCGTCGAACTGGTAGTGTCCGCGCTCGGTGGACTTCCACTTCCTGAACGAGAGGACCGCCACGACGACCGCTCCGAGCACGTAGTACCAGTTGCCCTTTACGAAGTCCGAGATGTCGACGAGAGTCTGCGTCAGTGCGGGGAGCGGCTTGCCGAAGCCGGAGAACATCTCGGCGAATATCGGCACGACGAACTGGATGAGGCCAGCGGCGAGGAGGAGGGCGATCGAGACGATCACTGTCGGATACGTCATCGCGCTCTTGACCTTGCCGCGCAGGCGCGCCGTCGCCTGCATTATCGAGCCGAGGCGCTTGAGGATGCCGGCGAACTCGCCCGACTGCTCGCCCGCTACGACCATGTTGACGTACATGTCGTCGAAGAGCACGGGGAACGCGGCGAGTCCGCGCGAGAGCGGGTCGCCTCCCTCGATCGTGTCCTTCAGGTGGGTCAGGACCTTCTTGAACTCCGGGTTGGAGCACTGCTCCTCGAGCGTCTGGATCGTCGAGAGGATGGGCATGCCCGCGCCGATCATCGAGGCGAGCTGCCTCGTGAACGGAACGACCTCCGTCTTCGCGATCTTCTTCGCTCCCTTTATCTTCGGTATGCCTGCCATGAGTACTTCAACCTTAAGCCTTCGGTTTTACAGCCGTCAACCTTGAACCTTGAACTTTCATCTTTTCGCCCTACTCTCCGCCTGTCACCTCGAACGCCGCCTCGAGCGAGGTGAGGCCCTGGCGCACCTTTATCATCCCCGCCTCCTTCAGCGTGACCATCCCCTCCTCGAGGGCGAGAGTCCTAAGGAGGTCCGCGTCCCCGCCTTTCTCGACGAGCGCGCGTATCTTTCGGGATATGGGCAGCACCTCCATCATGGCGCCGCGCCCCTTGTAGCCCGTGCCGTGGCACTTCGGACAGCCGACGGGCCCGAAGATCTTCGCCCCCTCGAACGGCTTCGGGTCCACCTTGTTCAGCGCGAGCATCTCGAGGTCCACCTCGACCTCCTTCTTGCAGAAGGGGCACAGCCTGCGGTAGAGCCGCTGCGCCTGCGCGAGGATGAGCGAGCTCGCGAGCATGAAGGGCTGGATGCCCATGTCGAAGAGACGCGCGATGACGCCGCACGCGTCGTTGGTGTGGAGGGTCGAGAGCACGAGGTGCCCGGTGAGGGCGGCCTTCACCGCGATGTCGGCCGTCTCGCCGTCTCGTATTTCGCCGACGAGCACGATGTCCGGGTCCTGGCGCAGCACGGACCTCAGGATGCCCGCGAAGGTGAGTCCCTGCGCGACGTTGACGTGGCACTGGTTGACGCCGGCGAGCTCGTATTCGACGGGGTCCTCCGCCGTCACGATGTTGACGTTCGGCTTGTTGAGGTCCTGGAGGCACGAGTAGAGCGTAGTCGTCTTCCCCGAGCCCGTCGGGCCAGTCACGAGGATGATGCCGTGCGGCTGCTCGATGGCGAACTTCATCGCCTTGTAGGCGTAGTCGTCGAGTCCGAGCGAGGCGAGGCCCGGCGCGAGGTTGGCCTTGTCGAGGATGCGCATCACGACCTTCTCGCCGTGCACCGTCGGGAGGATCGACACTCGGACGTCGACCTCCTTCTTCATCGCCTTGACCTTGAAGCGTCCGTCCTGCGGCCTGCGCCTCTCCGCGATGTCGAGGTTTGAGAGGATCTTTATTCGCGACACGACCGCGTTGTGGAGCGCCTTCGGGGGCGCGGGCCGGTCGACTAGCTCGCCGTCGATGCGGTACCTGAGGCGCGAGGTCTTCTCCATCGCCTCGAAGTGGATGTCGGACGCCTTTGTCTTGAGGGCCTCGATCATTATGGTGTTGACCATCCTTATGACCGGCGCCTCGCCCGCGGCGTC
>JAFPDR010000029.1 GCA_017389885.1 Kiritimatiellia bacterium | reverse complement strand
GGGCACCCTCGTCGCGGCGCTCTCGGAGAAGTCGTCTTCGCAGATACGCGTCCTGTGCGCTGACGAGCGGCGCGCGGAGCTGTGCCGCCAGGTGTTTCCATTCGACGCGCCGGTAGACCCGACCAACATCCTCGAACTCGTGCGCACGCACGGCAGGGGGCTCCTCTCCGCGAAGCACCGCGCGCAGCTCGAGGCGGGCGAGACCAACAAGATCGTCCGCTCGGCGATGCGCCGCGACTATTCCGGCGTCGGGCTGTTTCCGAAGAAGGACGATCCGTTCTACTTCCTCACCGACTTCGCGATGGACTTCCGCGCCTTCGCACCGAACCTTCCCGAGGGCGCGGTGCTGCTGACGGGCGACGCGGCAAATGCGCCGCGGGACGTTCCGCGCCTGATTGCGCTCTCCATAGGCATCGACGGCATCGCGCTTTCCGGCGCGCCGTTCCACACGTACCTCGCGACGGAATCCTCCAAGCGCGAGATAAACACGCTCGGCGCGGTGTCGCTCGCAGTCGCGCTTTTGATAGGCTTCCTATTGTTCCGCAGCTTCCGGTTCCTGCTGCCGACGGCGCTCGCGCTCGGCTCGGGATTCCTCGCCGGGTCCGCTGCGGCGCTTCTCCTGCCGGGGCGTCCGCACGTCATCGCCTTCGTCTTCGGCACGACGCTCATCGGACTCGGCGTGGACTACTGCTACCACGGCTTCTCGCGCAGGAAAGGCGACGCCGGGTTCGTCCGCAACCTCACCGGCGCGCTCGTGACGACGTGCCTCGCCTTTTCGCCGCTGTTCTTCTCGGAGGTCGCGGTGCTCAACCAGATCGCCGTCTTCACAATCGCGGGGCTTGCGTCGATATACGCCTTTGTGCTTTTGTTCGGCAGGACTGGCGCTGCGGGCGGAACGGGCGCGACGCTTGTCTGGGTCACGAGGCGCATGTCGATCACGCGTGCGGCGCTGTTCTTGCTTGCGGCGCTCGGCATCCTGCGGCTTTCGTTCGGCAACGACCCGGCGTCGTTCTACAAGATGGACCCAGACCTCGCGAAGGGCGAGGAGGCGGTCGCGAAGGCGGCGGGGATCGGCGACTCGCGCTTTGCGCTTGTCGATTTCGGGAAGTGGCAGCGCGAGAACGCGGCGCTAAAGGCGAAGATGGGCGTCGAGCCGGGCGGAGAGTTCCTGTCCGCGGCAGATATGCCGCGCGAACTGACGCTGACGTTCGGCGGGAGGGAGTATCTCCTCCTTCCCGCGAAGATGGCGGAGGGGATTCCGAAGGACGACGTGAAGATCGTCGACACCAGGGCGGAGCTCCAGTCGATGTTCGACGCGTTCGCGTCCGAGACGGTCAGGCTCGTGTCCGTTGCCTTCGCGGTCATGATTGCGGCGCTGATCGCGGTCTTTCGCCGCAGGTTCCTGTCCCTCGTGTGTCCGGTGGCGTGCGCGCTCGTCTCGACGGTCGGCGTACTCGGATGGATGGGGACGCCGGTCAACTTCTTCCAGCTGCTGTGCTTCTTCGTGCTCGTGGGGCTCGGAATCGACTACGCGATCTTCCACAGGGACGAGTCCTGCCTCGACGGTCGCTCGTGGAAGGTCGTGAGGGCGAGCTTCGTCACCAGCCTCGTCGGACTCGGCATGCTCGCATTCACGAGTTTTCCGGTTACGCGATCGATGGGCGTCACGCTCGGCGTGGGGCTGGTCTTCTCGTATCTCTTCTCGCTGCCGACGGCGAGGGACGTCGAACGCGCCCTTGCGGGGCGCGCGGCAGATGCGCCGCGCCGCGGCGGATGGATCGACCAGCCCGTGCGGGGCGGGGGGAAGATAAGGATGTGGGCGATATTCACGACGTACCGCGTCCTCGGCAAGTCGTTCACGAAGTTCGTCTGCATTTTCATAATACTGTGCGTCTATCCGTGGGCGAAGCCGGTGAGGGATGCGCTGAGGAAGTTTCTCGAAGCGGCGAGACGCCGCTTCCCCCAGTCATCGGGATGCATCATTTCACCATTACACCATTACACCATTTCTCCTTTCCGCATCATGCTCAACTTCGCGTGGGCGATGGTGGACAAGATCGACGCGTGCGGCCTGATGAAGAGTCCGCCGAAGATGACCGTCGTCGGCGATCGCGGCTGGACGAAGGGCGGATGCTTCCTCCTCTCCACGCACGTCGGGTGCATCGAGGTCCTTCCCGCGCTTGCGGAAAGCGAGGATCGCGCGCCTCTCGTGCATGCATTCCAGCAGATGGGGCGCGACGCGCTGTACACCTCGTACTTCATGAAGCACCTCGACAGGAGCAGGCTCGCGCTCCACGCAATCGAGGACATCGGAGTCGAGACCGCCGTCGAGATGCAGGAGGCGATACGCGGAGGGGACATAGTGCTTATGGCCGGGGACAGGCCGGCGGCGAGCGGATCGGCCACGCTGCGGCGCGCTTTCCTCGGATGCGAGTGCGAGTTCCCGAAGGGGGTGTTCCGCTTCGCGAAGCTGATGGAGTGTCCGGTCTACGCGATCACTTGCGTTCGCACCGGATGGAACGCGTACACGGTCGACGCGAAGAGGCTCGGCGAAGACATCGTCGGC
>JAFPDR010000028.1 GCA_017389885.1 Kiritimatiellia bacterium | reverse complement strand
GCCGCACACCGAGACGCGGCGGTTGTTGAAGCGGCCCGTCATGAGGTCCGCCACGCGCCGCGCCGGGGGCGCGGGCAGGGCGCGCCGCGCCGTCACCTCGATCTGCGTCGCGGCGATGCCCGGCTCGAGCATCAGGCCCATGATCCGCCCGTGCACGCGCACGACGTCGCCGGCCTCGATCGGCAGGCCGCCGACCACCTCGGCCGGCGTGCAGCCCGGTATCTCGCCGCCGACGTAGACCGCCGCCCCGTCGGGGTCGGACAGGTCCGCCAGCGTGAAGGAGTTGAGCTGCCACGCGAGCACGCACGTGACGACGCCCGTGATCGTGCAGGCAGGCGCGTCCACGGTCTCCGCGCGGGACATCTTCGCAATGTCCGACACGGTGACGGCGCAGGCCGTCAGCGGCAGGAGAAACAGTGCGGCGAAGAAAGACCTCATGCCGCCAATTATAGCAAAAAGAAACCCGCCGGACAAAGCCGGCGGGTCCCTTTTCACCGTGTAGGCGCGTGCGCTTACTTGGCCGCGATCACGCGGGCCATCTCGACGACCTTGTTCGAGTAGCCCCACTCGTTGTCGTACCACGCGCAGACCTTGACGAACGTCGGGTCGAGCTGGATGCCGGCCTTGACGTCGAAGACGGAGGTCTTGGACTCGTTGCGGAAGTCGGTGGAGACGACAGCCTCGTCCGTATAGCCGAGAACGCCCTTGAGGCCGCCTTCGGCGATCGGGGTCTCGCTGGCCTTCTTCATCGCCGCGCAGATCTCCTCGTACGTCGCGGGCTTCTCGAGCTCGGCCGTGAGGTCGACGAACGAGACGTCGGACGTGGGAACGCGGACGGACATGCCCGTGAGCTTGCCGTTGAGCGCCGGGAGAACCTTGCCGACGGCCTTCGCCGCGCCCGTCGAGGACGGGATCATGTTCTCGAGGATGCCGCGGCCGCCGCGCCAGTCCTTCTTGGACGGGCCGTCGACGGTCTTCTGCGTCGCCGTGGCGGCGTGGATCGTCGTCATGAGGCCGCGCTTGATGCCGAAGGTGTCGTTGAGGACCTTCGAGATCGGCGCGAGGCAGTTCGTCGTGCAGCTGGCGTTGGAGATGATGTCCTGGCCGGCGTAGGTCGTGTGGTTGACGCCGTAGACGAACATCGGGGTCGCGTCCTTGGAAGGAGCGGACATGATGACCTTCTTAGCGCCGGCCTGGATGTGCATGCGGGCCTTCTCGTCCGTGAGGAAGAGGCCAGTGGACTCGACGACGATCTCGGCGCCGACCTCGTCCCACTTGAGCTGGGTCGGGTCCTTCTCCGCGGTGAGGCGGATCTTCTTGCCGTCGACGATCATCGTGTTGCCCTCGACCTTGATATCCTTCTTGAAGGTGCCGTGGACCGAGTCGTACTTGAGCATGTACGCGAGGTAGTCAGGATCGAGAAGGTCGTTGATTCCGACGACCTCGACGTCGCTGAAGTTCTCGACTGCCGCGCGGAAGACCATGCGGCCGATACGGCCGAAGCCGTTGATGCCAATCTTGATTGCCATTTTTTGTTTTCCTTTGTTTGGTTAGTTGTTACTGTTGAAAGTGGTGCCGTCAGCCCAAGGCACGCGGAGCCGCAAGGCGAAGCACGCGATGGGCCGACGCTCCATATCAGGCCTTCTTGACCTTGCCGGACTTCAGGCAGCGCGCGCAGACGGTGATCCGCTTGACGTTGCCCTTCTCGTCCGCGGCGCGGACGGTCTGGAGGTTGGGGAGGAACCTGCGCTTGGTGATGCCGGTCGTGTGGAGACCGATGCCACCCTTGTACTTGGGCGAGCCCTTGCGGACGACGACGTTGCCGACCGACGGACCCTTGCCGCAAATTGAGCAAACTCTGGACATTTTCTCGTTCCTTTCGTTCGAGTTGGTTTACTTTGCCTCGCCGGGCTGCCACTCGACGTTCGCGAACGCGTTGTCGAACGCGGCGGAGAGTCCGCCCAGGTTCTCGCTTCCGGCGGTCGTGGCCGAGATGGCGGCAGGCGTCTCGCCCGCGGCTTCGGCCTCGAGGGCCTTGACCTCGTCCTCGGTCATGGACATCGCGCGGATCGACAGGCCGATGCGGCGCTCGCCGCGGTCGACCTTGACCACGCGGGCCTCAACCTCCTGGCCGACGTCGAGAGCGTCCTTGACCTTCTCGATGCGCTGGTCGCTGATCTGCGAGATGTGGACAAGACCGTCCACGCCGTCCTCGAGCTCGACGAAAGCGCCGAACGAGGCGACCTTCGAGACCTTGCCCTTGACGACCATGCCGACGGGGTACTTGCTGGCGATCTCGGACCACGGATCGGTCTGGGCCTGCTTGAGGCCGAGCGAGATGCGCTGCTCCTTCGTGTTGACGTCGAGAACGACAGCCTCGACCTCCTGGCCCTTCTGCAGGCACTCCGAAGGATGGTTGATCTTGCGCGTCCAGCTCATGTCGCTGACGTGGATCATGCCGTCGATGCCCTCCTCGAGCTCGACGAACGCGCCGTACGCCGTGAAGTTGCGGACCTTGCCCTTGACCTTCGAGCCGACCGGGAAGCGGTCCTGCACCGTG
>JAFPDR010000221.1 GCA_017389885.1 Kiritimatiellia bacterium | reverse complement strand
GTCGAAGTCGATGCTCTCGCGCGTCGTCGAGACGATGATCCAGCACAAGGACTCGACGGACTACCAGGAGGTCAAGATGTTCGCCGAGGACAAGGTCGGGCGCGAGCTGAGGCTCGAGAACCGCAAGGCCGCGATGCTCTCCACCGCGGCGACGCTCTCGCCGCTCCTCGGCCTCTTCGGCACGGTCGTCGGACTTCTCGGCGCGTTCGGCACGGTCGCCGCGATGGGCGAGATGGGCGACGCGTCCGTGCTCGCGGACGACATCGGCAAGGCGCTCGTCACCACGGTCGCGGGCCTGGCGGTCTCGATGCCCTGCCTCTTCGTCTTCGGACTCATCAAGAACCGCCTGAACCTCTACGCCGTCCTCCTCGAGGAGGAGGTGGCCGATCTCGTCAACCAGCTCTTCGTGCGCAAGTAAGGGGGGCGCGATGGCCGTCAAGTACGAAGAAGAGGAGAAGCCCGAGGTCCAGCTGACCTCGATGATGGACTGCATCTTCCTCATGCTCATCTTCTTCCTGGTCTCCAGCCAGCTGAAGAAGATCGAGAAGGAGATTCCGATGGAGCTGCCCGAGTCGAACGCGGCGAAGGACGTCAAGGCGACGCCCGACCTCGTGACGGTGTCGGTGAACGCGAAGGGCGACCTCTTCGTCAACTCCAAGCCCGTCGGGCCCGCGGGCCTCAGGTCCGCGCTCCAGGCCGCCGCGAAGGAGAACCCCGACCGGCGCATCCGCATCAACGGCGACGTCTTCGCGCCGTTCCGCTCGATCGTCCAGGTGCTCGACGCCTGCCAGCAGGAGAAGCTGACGGTCGTCGGCATACACACCGCCGACGGAATACAGAAATGAACGCCAGGCTCTTTTCGGACGAGATACGCGAGCGCGAGCGCCGCAGGCGCCGCAAGGACCTCCTCTGGAGCGTCGCGTCATTCGTCCTGCACGTGGCCGTCTTCGCCGCCATCGTCATGATGACGCCGGTGAAGAGCCTCGTCTTCGACAAGGAGAAGAAGAAGGCGAACCCCGCGGCGGACCTCTCTGCGGACCGCATCGAGCAGATCGCCGACTCCCTCTCGCAGGCGCGCATCAACGAGCTCCTCCGGCAGCTCGAGGCGCTCCAGGCCGTCCTGCACAACATGGACCTCATGAAGGAGGAGCTGCAGAAGGACTACGACGCCTTCGCCGCGAAGTCCGCCGAGAGCCTCAAGGAGACTCTCGCCAAGACGCTCGACGAGGTCGAGGCCGCGCAGAAGGAGGCGACCGCAGAGCAGTCCCCGATGATCGGCAAGGTCGAGAAGATGCTCGCGGAGGAGCGGCTCGACCTCACGGACGAGGCGCGCTCGAAGTGGCTCTACGCCGCCGCGGACGAGCTCATCATGTCCGCCGGCGACAAGGTCGCGGGCGCTCAGGCGCGCGCGGGCAACGCGCTCGACCGCATCCAGGTGCAGGCCGAGTTCGGCGGCTACCGCAAGACCGCCGAGGCGTCAGGAAAGGTGCGCGACGCCCAGATCGAGGCCGCGACTATGCAGAACCAGGCCCAGAAGGAGGCCTCGGAGATCGGCTACCGGATGGGCGACATGCGCGGACGCGTCAAGGACCTCGAGAACCACGAGAAGTGGCTCGGCGAGCAGCGCGAGCGCCTGCAGAAGGCCGAGGCCGAGCGCAAGGACGCCGAAGTCCAGCTCGCGGACGCGACGAAGCTCCGCGACGAGGCCGAGCGCGCGAGGAACGACGCGCAGTCCGAGGAGCGCCGCCTCCGCGACGAGGCCGGGAAGGCGAACGCCGAGGCCAAGGCCGCGCGCGACGAGGCGGGGCGCCTCGCAGGCGAGCTGAAGGCCGCGCGCCGCGCGCTCGAACAGGCGAAGAAGGAACGCGACCGCGCCGAGAAGGCGAAGAAGGGAGGCGCGTGATGAGGGCTTTCGCAAGGATTTTCGCGGCAGCCGCGGCGCTCGCCGCGTGCACGGCGCTCGCGGACGGCGAGCAGCAGAAGGTCGACGACCTCGAGCGGAAGATACGCGAGATGGAGGAGCGCATCGCCAAGGCCAACAAAAAGGCCGAGGACGCCGCCGCGAAGGCGCGCGAGCTCGGCGCGAAGGCCGAGGAGTTCAAGCGCACCGCAGGCGACCGCGGAAGGGCGTTCAACGACCAGCGCGGACGCGCCGACCGCGAGAAGCGCAGGCTCGACGGAAACGTCCGCACCTCCGACGACGCGAAGCGCCGCATCGCCGACCTCGAGAAGAAGGTCGGCGAGCGCAAGGCGTCCGTGAAGAGCCTGGAGGACCTCCGCAGGACCACCGTGAACGAGGAGCAGGTCGAGAAGCTCCGCCGCGCCACCAAGGCACAGGAGGACATCGCCGCGCGCATCGAGCTCCTGCGCAGGATACTCGAGAACGACGAGCCCGAGCAGCAGAAGCTCGTGCAGGAGAACCGCCAGGAGAACGAGCTCGTCACGAAGGACGCGACCACGATGAAGATGGTCGACGCCTTCGAGCTCGCGAAGCAGATCGAGACGGAGATCACGGAGTCGTACAAGGACATCAAGGCGACGCAGACCGCGATCGAGCGCAAGATGAGCTTCGAGGCCGCGCAGAAGATCACCGACGTCGCGAAGGCCGTGCGAATCGAGGCGAACCGCGAGGTCATCGAGGACAACCCGCGCACGAAGGAGGCGCTCGACGCGCAGAAGGTCGCGCAGAACGAGGTCGTCCGCGAGACGGACAACATCGT
>JAFPDR010000220.1 GCA_017389885.1 Kiritimatiellia bacterium | reverse complement strand
CCTTGCCTGGGCGGTGCTGGGACGCCGCACGCGCATCATGACGCAGCACCTCGACTCCGCCACCATGCCTGACTTCTTCGCCAAGCGGTTCGGCAGTCCTGCGCTGAAGCTCATGGCCGCAGCCATCATCTTCGTGTTCCTCATCCCCTACACCGCCTCGCTCTACAACGGCCTCTCGCGCCTCTTCTCGATGGCGTTCCCGGGCTTCTCCTATTCCGCGTGCATCGTCGTGATGGCCGTCCTCACCGCGGTCTACGTGATCGCGGGCGGCTATCTCGCGACGGCGATCAACGACTTCATACAGGGCATAATCATGCTCGGCGGACTCGTCGCCGTCATCTCCGCGGTGCTCTCCTCCAAGGGCGGGTTCGCCGCGTCGCTCGACGGGCTCGCGCGCATCACCGACACCTCGGTGACTACCACACCCGGCATATTCACCTCGTTCTTCGGGCCCGACCCGCTGAACCTCCTCTTCGTCGTCATCCTCACGTCGCTCGGCACGTGGGGGCTTCCGCAGATGGTGCAGAAGTTCTACGCGATCAGGAACGAGGGCGCGATAAGGAAGGGCACTGTCATCTCGACGCTCTTCGCCTTTGTCGTCGCCGGCGGATGCTATTTCCTCGGCGGGTTCGGACGCCTCTTCGGCGACAAGGTCGACGTCGCGAAGGACGGCTTCGACGCGATTATCCCGGCGATGCTCTCCAACCTCGGCCCCGGGCTAATCGCCCTCACGGTGATCCTCGTCCTCTCCGCGTCAATGTCTACGCTTTCCTCCCTCGTGATGACGTCGAGCTCGACGCTCACCATCGACTTCATCCGCGGGACTATCGTCAAGGACATGACGCAGAAGAAGCAGGTGCTCTGCATCCGCGTCCTCCTCGTCGTCTTCATCGCGGTGAGCGCGGCCCTTGCGCTCGTGCAGTACAACAGCAAGAACCCGATCGCGTTCATCGCCCAGATGATGGGAATCTCGTGGGGCGCGATGGCGGGCTCGTTCCTCGCCCCGTTCCTCTACTCGCTCTACTGGAAGGGCACGACCAAGGCCGCGTGCTGGGCGTGCTTCGTCTTCGCCGTCGTCCTGACGACCGCGAACGTCTTCGGCTGGAAGCCCGAGCTCTGGCCCGGCACGAGGATGAACCCGATCCACTCGGGCGCGATCGCGATGCTCGCCGGTTTCATAATCGTGCCGCTCGTGAGCCTCGTCACGAAGGCGCCCGACCGCCGCTTCACGGACGCGCTCTTCGCGTGCTACGACCGTCCGCGCCAGGTCTCCGCGAAGACGGACCTCGGCGAGTGACGGACTACTCCGCGCGGCGGTCCGGACGGCTCTGCCGGCGGAACTCCCTCATCGACATCGACAGCCTCTTCCTGAAGAGGTTCTTGAGGTAGTTGCCGTTCGGGTATCCGCAAGCGGCCGCTATCTCGTCGATCCGGTCGTTCGTCGCGATGAGAAGCCGCTTCACCTCGTCGAGCCTGCGCTCGGTGATCGCCTCGAGTATCGTGCGCCCCTGGAGCTGGCGGAACCTCAGGTCCGCGAGGCGGCGCGAGCACTTGAGGTGCCTCACCACGTCCGAAACGCCGATTCCCCTCGTGGCGTTCCTGTCTATGTAGGCGACGGCCTTCTGCACGAGCCGCCCCGCCGTCGAAAGCTCCGCTGTCGACTCGCGGCGCACTATCGTCTTGACGCCGACGAGGAGGACGGTGCGCTCCATGGCCTTCCCGCGCAGCATCTCGTCAACGGCCTTCGCCGCCGTGTAGCCCTCGCGCTCGAAGTCGGGCTGGACGGACGAAAGGCGCGGATGGCAGTTCTCGCAGATGAGCGATTCGTTGTCCACGCCGAGCACGGCGATGTCCTGCGGAATCCTCAGGCGGCGCGCGCGCAGAAGCTCCGCGAGCTTGAACGCGCAGTCGTCGTTCGCCGCGAGCACCGCCGCGGGCCTGCGCAGCTTCGCCGCGTCCTCCGCGTCGTGCAGCTCTGTGCACCACAGTCCGTTGTCGCGAAGCGTGGCGGCGAAGGCGCGGAAGCGCGCGCTGCTCCATTCGGACGGAACGCCCGGCGCCTCGTCGGCGTGGAGGAACGCATATTCGCGCGCGACGCCCTGTCCGATCAGGTACTGCGCCGCCTCGCGTCCGATGTCCTCCGCGGAGTTGCGGATGAAGACGAGGTTCTTCGAGCGCTTGCCGAGCGGATCGGGCGGGATGTCCATCACCACCGTCGGACGGTCTACGTCCGCAAGCAGCTCCGCCGTGGCCTCCGTGCCCGGAATCGAGACGATGAAGCCCGCCGCCCCTGCGTCCATCTCGGCGCGCAGCGCCTCCGGAGAGAACTCCGCCTTCGTGCGGTATATCCGCACGTCGTACGGCGCGTCGTCTCCGTACGCTTCCGATAGGTATCGGAATATCCCTGCGAGCTTTTCCTGTCCGGCGACGCCCGCAAGCCTCAGCGCGACAATAAGCCTGTTCCTCTTTGCCATGTTGCGATTATACCATACATCTCCTTCCTGGCGCAATGGTGCATTGCCTGAAAAGTGATGTTTTTGTGCCGAATCTGATGTGGTATGCGGCTGGCGGATATTGTATAATATTCGGCGTCAGGTGGAACACGCCACCTGTTCCAATGAAAGGGAGTGCTATGAAGAAGACGATTGCGACTGCCGCGGCCCTGCTGGCGCTCGGCGCGTCCGCCGAGTTCAGGATTGACCGCTCAGCGATGAGCGATGCCTACTGGAAGGTCTGGAACGACGACGTTCAGGCGAAGATCGACGCCGACATCGAAAAGTACCGCAAGGCGGACGCGACAGTCGAAGTCGCGGCTCCCGACGGCGCGGAGGTGAAGGTCGAGCAGGTCGGCCACGCGTTCTACTTCGGCGCGCACATCTTCAATTTCAACCAGCTCGGGAAGAAGGAGTGGAACGACCGCTACAAGGAACTCTACGGCACGCTCTTCAACTCCGCGACCGTCGCGTTCTATTGGCGCACGCTCGAACAGTATCCGTACGCCCCGCGCTTCGAGGAGCGCTACGAGGACACAGAGGAGTACTGGAACCGCGAATACGAGCGCGACCCGAAGGCTGGCGCTTACAAGCCGCACTGGCGCCGCCCCGCGCCCGATCCGGTGATCAGCTTCCTCAAGACGCGCCGCGTGCGCATCCACGGCCATCCGCTCGTCTGGGGCAACAACGCCTGGCACACGCCCACTTGGCTCTGGGACGACTTCTGCCCCGAGAGCGAAAAACGCGCGCTTGAAGCCGCGACCGGCGTCCAGCTGCCGGTGCGCGACATCAAGCAGCCAATCTGCACCAAGGACATGAGGAACGACCCCAATGAACGCTGGTGGAACGGCGCGTGGAAGGAGATCTACGCCAAGCTCTCCGAGGAGGAGATCGCCGCGCTCGTCCCGACGTTCGTCAAGGCCCAGCACGACTTCTACGAGAAGCGCATCCGCGAAATAGGCGAGCGCTACGGTTCGCGCATCGACTCGTGGGACGTTGTTAACGAGAGCGCGAGCGACTGGGCGCTCGGCAAGGGCGCAAAGAACGATCTCCCCGTCACGAAGAGCCATTATGGGCT
>JAFPDR010000219.1 GCA_017389885.1 Kiritimatiellia bacterium | reverse complement strand
GGTATCATCGCCGTCATGTAGTCCCGCATAACGCGCGAACGGTCCCACTCCCTCCAGCATGAATACGTCTGCCCGTGCTTCACGGCGTCGCCCGTGCAGAGGACGAACGAAATTCCGCCGCGCTTCGAGGACATCTCCTCGGCGTGCGAGAGCAGACGGTCGACGGACGCGATCTTGTCCGGACGCGACGGCGTCGAATGGATGTCGCCGATCCAGAGGAAATCGAAGTCTCCGTCTTTCGGAGCGGTCCTGGCCGATCGCGAGACGGACTCCCCTCCCGGCCCGCGCACCTCGTATGCGTACCGCGTGCCGGGCTCGAGCGACTTCACTTCCGCCCGGTACCGCCAGTAGTCGGTCTTCCCCGTGTACTCGACAGGGGTTTTCGCCTTCTCCGCAGCAATGACCTTCGGCTCGCCGCCCTCTGGTCCGAAAAGAAGCTCGCACGCGGGGCTGTCGGAATGCCAGACGATCCGCAGCGCCGAGGATGAATCCTCCGCGGGACAGGTTCCGACCAGCGAAACCTCGCCGAAGAGCGCGAACGACGCAAGCGCCGCTATGCAGATGGAAATCAAGATTCTCATTCCCCCAGTCTTCGTCATTATAGCACATATTTCCGAATTGTGGTATAATGGCCGCATGAAATCAGAAAGACTTTTCTCGCTCGACCTGCTGCGCGGACTCGACATGATCCTGCTTGTCGTCGTGGGTCCGATGTTTGCAGCAATCAACACCGCATGGCGCCTTCCCGACTGCGTGATGGGCCAGTTCCACCACAACTGGGGCGGATTTACGCTCTGGGACCTCATCATGCCGCTCTTCATCTTCATGTGCGGCTCGGCGGTGCCCTTCGCGCTCGAGAAGCGCAAGACGGACGGACGCGCCGGGCTCCCCTACTGGCGGCACGTCCTTGCGCGCGTCGCGGCGCTGTGGATCCTCGGCATGATCGCGCAGGGGCGGCTCCTCTCCATGGACATACTGCTGATCAATCCCTTCAACAACACGCTGCAGGCCATCGCGGCCGGATACCTCGTCGCCGCCATCGTGCTCGCGATTCCGTCGAAGCGCGTCCGCATCGCCGCGCCCTTCGTCCTTGCCGCGGCGTACACCGTATTCCTCCACTTCTGCGGGGACTACACGATCGACGGCAACGCGGCGACGCGCTTCGAGCGCTGGATACTTCCGCTAATCACCCCCGAGGGATCGAAGGCGCTTGAGATGGCCGACCCCGGCTACTCCTGGTGGGCGACGATTCCGATGTTCGGCGCGATGACGCTCTGCGGAATGGCGGCCACGAACATCCTCATGGACGAATCGGCGCCGCAGGCCAGGCGCCTCGCGCGGCTCTCCATCGCCGGCGCGTCGCTGCTTGCGTTCGGATGGGCCGCCTCGCCGTGGATACCCGCGGTCAAGCACATCTACACCGTGACATTCACGGCGCAGGCGATGGGATGGTGCATGCTCCTTCTCGCCGCGCTCTATTTCGCGGCGGACGTTCTGCGCATGCGCAGGGGAACGTGGATGGTGCTGCTTTTCGGCCAGACCTCGCTCATGGCCTACATGTGCCACGTATTCAAGCCCGCCTTCAAGGCGTTCGGGAAGATGTTCGCGCCGGGCGCGGCGCATCTATTCGGGAGCGCCGCGGAGCCAATCGCAACTTGGCTCGCGGCGTCCTCCCTTCTCGTCGCGTTCCTCGCCCTCTGGCGCGGACGCAAACGCGATGTGGCATAATATCGCGCGCGGAATCAGAACGAGACCGTAACTCCGACTCCGCCGTAGACGTTCCACGAGTCGGCATACTTGTCGCCGTGGCCCCACGCGCCGTTGTAGGCACGCGCGCCGTCGCGGAGCTTCGAGTCGAACCAGTAGTCGCTGTAGGCGATGTAGGCCGTGAGCGCGACATGGTCGCAGAGCGCCCACTCGAACTCGCCCTTGATCGTCGTGTCCATCACTCCGCCGTGGTCAGCCGCAAGCTCGTAGCCGCGCGTGCGCTGCGTGTTGCCGAAGCCCTGTCCGACGGACGGGGTGAACGTCAGCGTCGGGTCGTCATCGTCGCCGACGAGCGTGAACGTGTGGGCGAGGCTGAAGTTCACGTACGTGCCGTCGTCCGCCATCAGGTCGCGCTCGATCGCGAGCGTGGGCTCGAGCCAGAGTCCGGTGAGTCCGAGCTCGAGGTTGATGTACTGGGTGTCGCCCATGTCGCTGTGGTGGCGGCGGAGGTACTCGTAGATGTAGTTCGCGTCGACGGAGAGGCCGATGTCCTCGGTAAGCTCGAACTCGTGCGCGATTCCGACGATCGCGTCGAGAGTCGTCCACCTGCCCGCGCGGTTGCCGTAGTCCCCGCGCTTGCCGTTGCCCTTCGTCACGTCGAAGATGGACTCGACGCCGAAGTAGAGCCAGTCGAAGAAGGTGATCTGCGCGCTCGGCGTGAGGATCGGATCCTTTCCGTCCACGACGCCGTAGGTCATGTACTTCGAGTCGAACTGGAGCCCAAACTCCGCGGAGACGATCGGCGCCTCCTCCTCGACCTCGCCCTTCTCTGCCTCCGCGGCCTCGTCGGCCGCCGTTGCAGCCGCAACGCATCCGAGGACCGCGGCGGCGCATGCCATTTTCTTGATGTTCATTGTTTTTCCTTTCTTGAGTTTGTATGTACAGGTTTATGTTCGTTAAATCTAATCTGTTTAGTTATGTCTAACTCTGCCGCTATAATAAACTTTTGGACATAAGTAGCACTATGCTTGTCAGTCTTCGCCGCAGTCGCAGCACGAGCAGCCGCCCTTGCGCGAGCAGGCCTTGCGCGAACCGCCGCATTCGCAGGGGGCCCCCTTCTTCGCGACCCGCCAGACGGCGAGCGCGAAGAAGATTCCGACAACGGCGAGGACAACATAAGAAGAAGCATTCATCTCAACTTTCCCCCTTCAACTTACAACTTACAACTTTAAACTTTAAACTTTTTCCCCGGCCTGAACACCGCCCACAGGCAGAAGGCGTCGAGCGCGAACGCGAGCGCCGTCCAGATTCCGAATCCGCCGCCGGCGGCAAGAACGCCTATCCTGTACACGCTGAGCGCGAGGACGTATCCGACGAAGAGCTGGAAGCCGACCGCGAACCAGCCCCACTTCTGCGAGCCCATCTCGCGGAACGTGACTGCGATCGCGACCATGCACGGCGGGACGAACAGGTTGAACACCATGAACGACAGTGCCGCGAGCTTCGGGAAGTCGCTCACCGAAGCAAACAGCGCCTGGATGTGCGAGCCGGTAGTGGCGCCGTCCATGTTTGCGGCGACAAGTCCGAGCGTCGCAGTCGCCTGCTCCTTCGCTATCTCCGCGGAGACGGACGCCGCCGCGCCCTGCCACGAGCCGAAGCCGAGCGGCTCGAACATCCACGCGATCCAGCTGCCGAGGTCGTGAAGGATCGACTTCTCGATCTCCTCGTCGGCGAGCAGGTTCAGCGACCAGTCGAAGTGCATCACGAACCAGAGGACCACGCACGCCGGGAAGATGATGAGGCCGGCCTTGAGTACATATCCCTTGAGCCTGTTCCAAGTGTGGTGCCACACGCCCGAAACCGTCGGCATGTGGTACGCGGGAAGCTCGAGGACGAACGACGACGCCTCGCCAGCGAAGAACCTCGTCTTCTTGAGCGCGATTCCGCCGAGGATGATGATCGCGATGCCGATGACGTCCATGAGCGCGGCGACGTACCACTGCTCGCGGAAGAACAGCGCCGCGAACATCGCGATGATGACCGTCTTCGCGCCGCACGGGACGAACGTCGCGAGGATCACCGTCATGCGCCGCGCCCGCTCGTTCTCGATTGCGCGCGCCGCCATCACCGCGGGGACGCCGCAGCCCTTCCCGATGAGCATCGGGATGAACGACTTGCCCGAGAGGCCGAAGCGGCGCAGGAGGCGGTCCATGATGAACGCGACGCGCGCCATGTATCCGCAGTCCTCGAGAAACGCGAGGAAGATGAACACGATGAATATGACCGGGACGAACCCGAGCACCGTCGCAACGCCGCCCCACGCACCGTCGACGACGAGACTCTTGACCGTGTCGCTTACGCCCGCCTTGTCGAGCGCATCCGTTATCAACGCGCCGAGGCCCGGGACCCATACGCCGTATTTGGACGGATCGGGCTCCTCGACCTCCTTCGCCGCGTTGTAGGCGTTTTCGTCGATCTCCCACTCCTCGGATATCTCGCCGGTCTCCTCGTCCTCCACGTACGCCTTCTTCTCGCCCGCCTCCCACGCGGCGACGGTCGCCTCGGCCTTCGCGAACTCCTCGGACGCGGTCTCGTAGTCCTTGCCGTCCACCTCGTGCGTCGTGAAGGGAAGATGCCAGCCGTCCGCGAGGAATCCGTCGTTCGCCCAGTCGGTCAGCACGGTTCCCGGACCGTGTTCGGCGACGGCGAGGAACCACATCACGCAGAGGGAGAGGACGAAGATCGGGAGCGCGAATATGCGGTGCGTCACGAACTTGTCGATCTTGTCCGAGAGCGTCGCCTTGTCCCTGCGCTTTTCGTTAAGCGCAAGGGACTTGTCCATGAGGCGCTTGATGAAGTCGTAGCGCTGGCTCGTGATGATCGACTCCGCGTCGTCCCCAAGCTCCTTCTCGCAGTCGCGGATGTGCTCCTCAATGTGCTTCATCTCGCCGACGCCGATGTCGAGCTTCCTGATTATCTCGCGGTCGCGCTCGAAGACCTTGATCGCGTACCAGCGT
>JAFPDR010000218.1 GCA_017389885.1 Kiritimatiellia bacterium | reverse complement strand
GACTGTTGTCGCCGAGAAGCCGGTTTCTCACGTCACTCCCGACCCTCTCGCCCCTCGCGCCACAGAGGTTGTCGTAGAGCGCCGCGAGACGACAGACGAGCCTCATGTTTCGCGTCTAACGTCGCAAGACTCTCGTCTCGCGTCTGAAGTCTCGCTCCCAACTGCCGACTCGCGCTCGACTCCCGCGGCGGATGTGCCGCGCGTCGCCGAAGAGCGGTCCATTCCAAAGGAAGTCGTCGATATGCGAATCGAGGCGACAACAATCGAGCTGCGCGGAAATCCGCCGGTCAAGGTCCAGATACTATCGTCCGCCGGACTCGCCCCGCTGCCGATTCCGCGAGCGACTGCGACGCGTTTTGCCGCCGCGATGGAAGATGACGCGCGCGGGACGGAAACGCCGTTTGTGCACAATCCGCTCGTCGCTCCGCCGCCGATAGACGCCGGCATGGTGGCGCGTCCCACGGAGCTCGCGGCCTCCGCCGCCTCGGCGCGCACCGAGGCGATCGTCGAGACGGTGAACGAGATCGTCGAGACTGTTGTGGACCGGATATCCGTGACGCCGTCGCTTGCGCAGGGCGAGGGGGAGATTCGCATCACGCTCCGCCCGACGGTGCTCGACGGATCTACCGTCAGCCTTTCCGCGAAGGACGGGGAGCTCACCGTCGTCGTCGCGCCGGCGACGCCCGACGCCGCGCATCTCGCCTCCGCCGCGCTGCCGCGCCTCGAGGCGGCGCTTGCGGCGCACGCTCCCGCATTCCACCACGTCGCGGTCGTTCTCGCGACCTCGAAGAAAGGGAAATCCGATGAAATCGCTTGAGATCATATCCTCTCTTCCGCAGTGGGCGAAGGCATCGCCGTCGGCGATCCTCGACTCGCCGGCGTTCATGATGCCGTGCAGGATCGGAGACGAAACGTCCGAGCTGCGCCACGCGCAGGTCGAGCCGGCGGAATCGGAATCGCTCGCGCTCTCGGTAGAGTTCGGCGGGGAGCCGCACGAGCTTCTCATCGCTCGTTCGCCGCGATTCCCGGAGCTTGACAAGATATGGGACAGCCGTTCCGAACTGCCCGAGCCGATTCTCGTCGCGCTCGTCGAGAAGGAGTGCGGTCCGCTCTTCCAGATGCTGGAGAACGCGGTGCGCAAGCAGATGCGGCTCGCCGGGGTGAAGAAGGGCGGACCGGAAGTGGCGGAGGCGACTGCGTATCTGAGCCTCCAGGCCTCGGACATCGTGTTCTCGCTTACGCGCAGCAGGACGGTCGTCTCGGTTCTCGGGACGCTGCGCAACCTCGACCTTTCCCACGAGTCGATACGCTCGCAGACGCTTCCGGCGGAGTGCGAGTACGCGGCCTTCGCGGCGGCCGATGCGGATCTCGCGACGCTTGCGCCGGGCGATGCGGTGCTTGTGCAGGAGGTCGGCACGGTTCCGCCGAAGCTCGTCGTCGACGGACGCTTCGTGGTGGACACGAACGGCGTCGCGCCGGTGGAGAAGGACGCTCTTGTGCACGTGCGTGCGGGGGAGGGCAGGGTGGTCTCGCTCGGAGAGGCGTTCGACGCAGTCGAGAATCCGCTGGCGCTGCCGTCCGCCGAGCAGGGCGCGCAGCTTAAGCTCGTGAAGGACGGACGCGTCGTCGCGTCCGGCAGGCTCGACAAGCTTGCCGACCAGCTTGCCTTCATAGTGGAGGGATAATGCCATGTTTCAAACAGATTCACTTTCGCTGATAGTTCTGTTCGTGGGGCTTTCGCTCCTGCCGTTCGTGGCGATGGTGGCGACGTCCTACCTCAAGATCGTCGTCGTGATGTCGCTCATACGAAACGCGCTCGGCATACAGTCGATCCCGCCGAACATGGTCGTCAACGCGCTAGCGATGATCCTCACGTTCTACATCATGGCGCCTGTCGCGTCCGAGTCGTGGGACATCGTCGCGGCGGAGCGCGCGAAGTTCGTCTCGGCGCAGCAGGCGCCCCAGCCTGCCGCCGGCGCGCAGCCTGCGGCGGGCGGACAGGATTCGGCGGCGGTGGTGTTCGAGTCCGACATAGCGGCGAAGGCCGCCGAGCCGTTCCGCAAGTTCCTGTCCGAGCACACCTCCGCGCGCGAGCGCGCGTTCTTCATAAGCACGGCGGAGACTCTCTGGGGAAAGGACGGCGAGCCGGCGACGGTGGATCCGGAGAGCTTCTACATACTGCTTCCGTCGTTCTGCGTCTCGGAGCTCACCAAGTCGTTCCAGATCGGGTTCCTCGTCTACCTGCCGTTCATAGCGATCGACATCATCGTGTCGAACATCCTTCTCGCGATGGGCATGATGATGGTCTCGCCGGTGACGATATCGCTTCCGTTCAAGCTGCTCCTCTTCGTGATGGTCAACGGATGGACGCTGCTCATCCAGGGTCTCGTGAGGGGATACGCTGTATGAAGGTTGAAGGTTGAAAGGTTAGAGAGGCGAATGATATGAGTCAGGCTCAGATACTCGACTATGCCAAGATGTGCCTCATACTGGTGCTGCAGCTGTCGCTGATCCCGATTGCGGTGGCGACGGTGATCGGCATACTCGTCTCGCTCCTGCAGGCGCTCACCCAGATACAGGAGCAGACGCTCGGCTTCGCGGTCAAGCTGATCGCGATATCGCTCACTCTTCTCATCTGCGCGTCTTGGATGGGCTCCTCGCTCCTCCTCTACACGCAGGACATCTTCTCCCACTTCGCGCTTTTGAGGTAAATGCCATACGTCGAATTCCATAGATGGATACTTGCTGCGGTCCTCGCGATGGCGAGGATCGGCGGGGCGTTCGCCATCTGTCCGGCGCTGACGGATTCGATGATACCGGGCGTCGCGCGCAGGGCGGCTGTACTGGGGTTCTCGTGCCTGGCGATTCCGTACATACACGCGGGGATGCCCCCTGGCGAGCCGAACGTATGGATGTTCGCGCTCCTGGCGTTCAAGGAGGCCATCATCGGGTTCCTCATCGGGTTCTTCGCGGCGATTCCGTTCTGGGTCGCTGAGAACGTCGGCAACTTCATCGACAACCAGCGCGGCGCGACGATGGGCGAGGTGTACTCGCCGCTCTCCGGCGCTCAGGTCTCCACGACCGGCATCTTCTTCACGCAGGTCGTCTCTACGATCTTCTTCACCTCGGGGGCTGTGCTCATCTTCCTCGGGGCGCTCTACAAGAGCTACTCGATATGGCCGGTCTTCGGAGGGGCGATCAGCTTCGCGCCCGACGCGCCGGTGCAGGTTCTCGGCGCTCTCGACGGGATGCTCAAGACGACGGTCGTCATCTCTGCGCCGGTCATCATCGTTATGTTCCTCGCGACGCTGGGGCTCGGACTCGTCAACCGCACGGCCCCGCAGCTGAACGTGTTCTTCCTCTCGATGCCGGTGAAGTCCGCGCTTGGCGTCGCGATGCTGATAGTCTACCTGCCGTTCATCATGGACATGCTGATGTACACGAAGGAAGGCGCGATCCTGGGACCCGT
>JAFPDR010000217.1 GCA_017389885.1 Kiritimatiellia bacterium | reverse complement strand
GGGGTAGTGCAGCTGCTCGCCGGCGTGGGGCGCGGACTGGGCGGACTCCACGTCGCGACGCGAGCAGACGCACGGATACGCGAGACCCTTCGCCACAAGCTCCTCCAGCGCCGCGCGGTAGAGGCACTTCCTCTCCGACTGCACGTATTCCTCGTCCCAGTCGAAGCCGAGCCATCTGAGGTCGCGGACAGCGTCCGCCGCCGCGCCTGGCTTGTCCTTGGGGTGGTCCAGATCCTCCATGCGGAAGACCACCTTTCCGCCGAGGGAGCGGGCGCGCAGCCACGCGACCATGAAGGTGCGGACGTTGCCGAGGTGGAGAGCCCCCGTCGGACTCGGCGCAAGCCTGCCGACGTAGCTCATCTTTCCTTCCAGTACTTCGTCCACTCGCGCACGAAGAGGTCGAGCGTGTCCTGGTCCTTGAAGGCGATCGATGTCGCCTGGCGCATGTCCTTCGTCGCGACGAGCGACTTCACGTAGTCGCGCTTCACGTCCTTGAACGGCTCGAACCTGACCTTCGGCGCGCCGCGCTCGAGGAATACGGCCATCGAAAGCGCGAGTCGGTACTTGAGCCTCCGTTCCTCGTCCGTCCCCGCGTAGAACTCGTCGTAGTCCATCATCATCACGCCCGAAAGCGCCTCCGCGCAGGCGACAAGCCCCTCGGAGTCGACGGCGGAAGGCCCTTCCGGCCCGCCCTCGAAATACTGCGCATATCCCTCGTTGAACCACGGCGAAGTCGGAATCATCGAAGTAGCATAGGAGAGATACTGGTGGAACGCCTCGTGGCGGATGGTCTCGATCAGCTTTTCCGATCCGTCCTGCGGAAGGTACGCGACGAGCTCGCGGCGCTGCGGACTCCAGTAGGCCGCGCTCCACTCCATGTCGGAGTGGTCGTTCTGTCCGAGCGCGTCGACGTACTCTTCGCGCGAGGCGAAGATGCGTGCGACGGCGAGCACGTTCGACCCGTCTATCGGAGACGGCACCGCCGCGGCGTATGCGCCGCGCATCCGCTTGAGGTCGTTCGTCAGCGTCACCGTGAAGGCGCGCGAGTTCTGTATGTCGTCGAGCACGGTGAACTCGTCCCCGTCCGTGACGCGCCAGTTGTCGTACAGCGCGACGGAGTGGCGCGCGTCCGCGCGCAGGAGCTCGCGCTCGCCCGGAGGAGGCGGATCCTTCTCGCGCCCCTTCTTCGCCTTCGGCTCCTCCGCCCAGCCCTTCGGCCACGTGTCGCGCTTCTCGAGGAACTCGTTCTCGAAGAGCTTCACGCAGTCGTCGAATACGTCTCCCTGCGCGAGGGTCCATGTCGCGAGGAACCAGCGCTCGGACTTCTCGGGGTTGAACGCGCAGATGACGGCAGTCTCGTTCGTGCCGTGGTAGTAGCGGACGTCGCGGTATCCGCGCGGCGTCTGGTGCGGACGCGCGAACTCCTCGGACGGAGGAATCGGCGAGAGCTTGTCAACGGCGACGAACAGCTCCCTGTCGTCCTTTCGCAGGAGCGGCGCGCAGGACGCGACGTAGTCCGAGCGCGTCACCGCCCTGTCACCCGTAAGCGGGGGGGCGATCGTGCCGAGCGTCGCGAGCATGAACTCGCGTCCGTCCGCATCGCGCCACATTCCGTCGACGGACCGGGATATCCACAGGTCCGTCTTGTCGAACCGGTCCTCAAGGCGCATCGTCGCGCGCTCCCTGCGGTTGGCGCGCTCCTTCACGAGGAAAGCCTGCGCCCTCGGCATCTCCATAGGTGCCGGGCCGGTGAAGAAGAGGCTCGCTGCGAGAAGGAATGTCATTGGGCGCTCCTGTTCGGATATTATAGCAAATTCACGCGCCCCTCGTCTCGGCCCAGGCGGGGAGGGGCGTGCGGATTTCCGCCGGCAGGTTCGACGCGGGATGGCGGAAGGACGCCGCGAGGGCGTGAAGGCAGTGTCCGGTCTGGTTCTCCACGGCGAACGCCCCGTAGAGCCTGTCGTTCACGATGTGCATCCCGGCGAGCGCGAGCTGCGCGCGTATCTGGTGCGTCACGCCGGTGAAGATCGTCACCTCGAGGAGCGTGCGCTCCTCGTTCTCGACGGTCGTGAAGCCGATCGGACTGAACGCCGTCACCGCGTGGAGCGGCTTCAGTCCGGCGCACTGCGCGCGCGTGAGGCGGTTGTGGTGCAGGTCGATCATGCGGCAGAACGGAAGCGTCGGGTCGTGCACGAGGTCGTTTTCGAGCGTTCCCCCCGCCGCGACCGTTCCCTCGACGAGCGCGAGGTACGTTTTTTTCACCGTCTGCGCGGCGAACTGTCCGCGCAGCGCGTCGAACGCCTCCGCGGTGCGCGCGACGAGGACAAGCCCAGAGGTGTCGGCGTCGATTCTGTGGATTGCGCCGGCCATGAGGGGCCTGTCCCCAAGCGGAGCGCACTCGGGATGCGCGGCGACGACTCCGTTCATCATGGTGCCGAGCTCCCTGCGCGAAAGCGGCTGGACGGGCATTCCGGCGGGCTTGTCGTAGGCGAGGAGACATTCGTCCTCGAAGACGCAGGGAACGCGCACGGACGGATCCGCGGCGGCGACGTTGTCGCGCTCCTCGGCGAGTTCGCGCACCTCGATCTTCTCCCCTCCGCGCAGCTTCATCCCCTTCGCCGCGCGGCGTCCGTCGACAAGAACAGCGCCTTCCGCCACCGCCTCGCGCACGAACGCGCGCGTACTCGAGGGGAACATAAGAAGAAGGGCGGCATCAAGCCTGACGCCGCCTTCCTCTACCGTGAATGTCCTGTCTTCGATCAATCCTTACACTCTTGAACCTTTGGACTTTTCAACTTCGAACTTTTCACTCATACCTGTCCATGACGGACGGTGCGATCGGTGCCATGCCCTCCCACGACTTGCTCGAGGACCACGGGAGGTCGGTATCCTCGGCCGTGTCGGCTATGCAGCCGGAGAGGAGCCCAAGCGCGACCGCCGCCGCGAAGCAGCAGAGCAGCTTCGCCGGCGACGGAACGTGCGCGCGCAGCGCGGTGACCATTGCGGGACGCCTCACCTTCGTCAGTCCGCGAAGATGATGTCGCTGGGCTTGATGTCGTCCTGCTTCCAGGCGCCGAGGATGTCGCAGATGATGTAGTTCTTCTCGCGGACTTCCTGGCGGAGGCGGATGCGGCCGATGAACTCGCCGGCGTCGCCGTTGAAGCCGGGACGCTTCACGCCGAACTCGATGTTGGGAATCGGGTGGTCGAGGTTGTCGCCCTTGAGCTCCTTCATCGTCTTGTCGGAGAACTCGACGATGGCGAACATGTTCTCGTTGTCGGCCTCTATGACCTTGCCCTTCTCGCCGGCGGGGAGGGTGGTGAGGTTGGACTTGTCGCCCCTGTTGCGGTCAGCCTCGGCGATCATCTTCTGGATGAGCTGCTTGAGCTGCTCGACGAGCTTCTGGCTCTTCTGGAGCTCCTCCTTGGCGGCCTCGGTCTCGTCCTGCGCCGTCACGACCTCGTCCTTGAGCGAGGTGATCTCGGCGTTGAGTTCGTCGATCTGGGCCTTGATCTTGACGATCTGGTTCTCGAGGTCGGCCTTGACCTCCTCGAGCTTGGCGATCTTCTCGGTCTTCTCGACGATCGTGACCTTGTCCTGGCGGGCCTCGGGCTTGAGCTTGTTCAGCTCGGCGACCTGCTCGTCGAGGATGCCGTGGAGCTTGACGAGTTCCGCACGGGTCGTGTTCAGCTTCGACTGCATCTTCTTCGACGCCTCGAGCAGCTGGCCGAGGAGCTCGTCCTCCGTGCCGGGGCCCTTCATGAGCGGCTTGATGCCGTCCATCACGATCTTGCCCTCGTGGTCAAGAACGTAGACGTTGCGGAGCTGCTCCTTGGTGGGCATGTTGTCCCAGCTGAACGTCTCGAGGTTGTCCTGCTCGAGGTAGGCGTTGTACTCCTCGAGGATGTTCTCGGTATCGGGAATGTCGACGAGCTTGGCCTCGACGGGGGAGACGTCCTTCTTGATCTCCGCCGTCGCGTCCTTGTTCGGCTCGGCCTTCTCGACCGTGGCGGCGATCTTGATGAAGTACTCTTCCTGAAGGCTGTTTCGGTCAGTAAGAAGCGCGCGCTTCTTATTGAGCTCGATTTCGAACCACAGCGAAGTGGCCGAAAGGATCAGGAACAGATATACAAGTACATGTAGTGCTTTGTTCATATGAGTGTATTCCTCTACGTGTCGCGTAAAATGATACACCATTTTCTTTCTAAACGCAACGGTTTTTTGGTAGAATATTCAACATGATTTTTGAGGTAAAAAAGGAGGATACTGCGACAGGAGCGCGGCTGGGGCGGCTTTTCACCGCACACGGAACCGTGGAAACCCCCGTTTTTATGGATGTCGGGACGCTCGGCACGGTCAAGGCGCTGGAGCCGCGCGACCTGTCCGCGCTCGGCACGCAGGTCGTCCTCGGCAACACCTACCACCTCATGCTGCGCCCCGGCGCGGACGTGCTCGCGGCCTCCGGCGGCCTTCACCGCTTCATGGGATGGGACGGGCCGATCCTCACCGACTCGGGCGGATTCCAGGTCTTCTCGCTCGCGAAAATGCGACGCATCACCGAGGACGGATGCCGCTTCAACTCGCACATCGACGGACACGAGTTCTTCCTCGGGCCGAAGGAGTCGATGGCGATGCAGCGCGTGATCGGGTCCGACATCGCCATGGTCTTCGACGAGTGCCTGCCGTACCCCTGCGAACGCGCGCGCGCCGAGAAGTCCGTGGAGCAGACCCTCCGCTGGGCGCAGGTCTCGAAGGACCAGCCGCACGCCGAGGGGCAG
>JAFPDR010000027.1 GCA_017389885.1 Kiritimatiellia bacterium | reverse complement strand
GACTTCGCCGTCCGCGCGGCGCGTCACCACGCAGGGGCGGATCGTGCCGTGCGGTCCGTCGACTTTCGCCGAGTCGAACTCGAAGACGAAATGGTCGCCAGGCCGTACGTCCATCCGCGGAAAGCAGTTGAGCGACCAGTCCTGCGCGTCGTTGTGCCGCAGCTCCACGACGCCGTCCCTGAACGGCGCGTCGCCGTTCGCTCCGCTGCGGCGCCACATCCAGGCGTGATCCGGACGGTACTCCGCGGGACGGATGTTCTCCGCCGCGCCCTGCGAGAGTTCGCCGAGGCGGAACTTCGCCGCGAGGAACGGAAACACGCGGTCGGGCGGCGACTCCCAGAGCGGAGGCTGCCCGTCGAGTCCGTTGATGCAGTCAACGACAAGCCGCTCCCACTGCGCGTTCAGCTCCCGACCGAGCACCTTCCCGATCGACTCGACCTTCGAGATCATTGAAACGGCGCAGGCGAGATCGCCCGCCGCGCCGGCGCCGTTCTCCGCGACGAACCTGCGCGCGGCGAGAAGCGCGACTTCCTTCATCACGGCCTCCGCCCTGTTCGCGCGCGACTTGTCCGCCATGCGGACGACCTCAAGCGCGGAGTTCATGTCGAGGAAGGCGCGCGCGGGCATCCGCTCGGCGCGCTCCGCCTCCGTCATCTTCGACACGCCCCACGACTCGTCGATCGCCGCGTCCGCGCACTTCTCGTACGCCTCGCGGAAGCGCGCGTCGCCGGACGTCTTCCAGGCGGCCGCGTAGACCATCGGGACAGCCGCCGCCTCGTGCGCTGCGCGTTCCTGCGCCTTCGCGCCGTCCGCGGTCATGGCGTCGGCAAGCGCGGCAAATGCGCCGCGGATCTCAGCCTTCTCCTCGGCGGACGCCATGCCGCTTTCGTGGTAGCGGAATAGTCCGTGCACGAAGGGCGTTGGATTCGCGCAGGGGCGGCGCCGGAGAAGCGACTTGGCGACGGCGCGCGCGCGCTCCGCGTCGTGCTTCTCGACGAGCGCCGAGAGCGCGACGCCCGAGTCCGCGGCGCCGTCTTTCGCGTGCGACCAAATCGCGTCGAAGACGTGGAACTGCCACGGTATGCGGCAGTGGATTACCTCGTTGTCCGCGAAGACGTTGTACTTCGGGAGGCGCGGCTCGTCGTCCATTGTCTTCGCGAGCTTCGGATAGCGGCTCGCCCACGGCTCGGAGCGGTAGCCGAGATCCTCGGCCTTCTTGACGAGGTTCCAGCTCGGATCGTTCGGATTGTTCCAGTGGTTCGTCCAGGTCACGCCGCGGTCGTCGAGATGGACCGCGATGTCGCAGTCCGCGATTCTGTTCCCCACGACGGCGTTCTCGCGTCCGCCGCCGATCATCACCGCGCAGCCCGCGCGCTCGAAGACGTTGGAGACTATCGCATCGCCGCAGTCGCAGTCGTCGAGGTACACGCCCATCGTGAATACGTCGTGGCTGCGTCCGTTCGACACCGTCTGCCCGAGGTCGTGGATGTGGTTTCGCGCGACGACGTTGCCGCGGCTCGTCCAGTCGCGTCCGGTGTAGAGCGCTCCCGCGTCCCCCGTCTCCTTCACGACGTCGAACACGTCGTTGTCCGCGATGAGGTGCTCGTTGCCTCCGTAGATGACCGCGGAGTGCGGGGCGTCGTGGATTCGGCAGCCGACGATCTCGTTGCCGCATCCGCCGAGCGCGACTCCCGGCGCGTAGACGCGCTGCACGAGCGCGAAGCGCGTGATTTCGCATCCGACCACTCTGTTGCCGCCCTTCGCGAGGCGCTTCCTGTCGCCTCCGTTGAGGACGACTCCGCGTCCGCCGACGTTGCGCACCACGCAGTTCGAGACGACGACTCCTGTGCAGTCCGCGCCGATCTCGATGCCGGTCCCCGCGACGCACTCGACGGTGCAGTCCGCGATCAGCACGTCGTGGCAGTCGCGGAGAACGAGCCCCGCGCCGCCTCCGAACGCGATGGTGCGTCCGCGCAGCGTCTCGCCGCGGCGGTGCTCGAGCAGCAGCACGGGGTCGTCGCCCCACGCGAGCGTCACGGGCCTTGCGGAGACGTCTCCGCCGGGCGGGATGAAGAGGAGGGACCTGCCGTCGAGTATCCACTCGCCCGGGGTGTCGAGGAAGCTGCGGTGGTTGACGGCGTAGAAGCGGCGCTTCTTCTGCCCCCAGCTCGACTCGCCGATTCCGAACTCGTGGCGGTCTGCGAAGCGGACGCGTCCGTTCTCCACGGACGCGACGCGCAGCACCTCGAAGGCCCAGTCGTGCGTCCAGTATCCGGCGAGCGAATAGCCGTTCGCCGGAAGGTTCTCCACGACGACGTTGTCCTTCCCCTCGAATGTGAACCAGCCGCCGTCGGGTTCGCGAGCGAGCGTCTGCGGCTCGCTGCCGAAGTAGAGCGCGGGGTAGCGTGGGGAGCTGGACCATCCGCCGCTCCTTAGCTCGCCCGACTCGACGGGCACGCCGAGCTTCGCGAGGTCGCAGCGGAACGTTCCGTCCGCCTCGCGGACGAACGACTCCGGCGGGAGCAGCGCGGACGCCGCGAAAAGCAGCGGGGCGAGCGCGGTCATGGCGCAAATGCGTCGCCCGCGAACGTATCGCGCGCAACGCCGTTGAAGTAGAACTCCTGCCCGGTCGCGTCGAGGACGCTCCTCCACGCCTGGCTGTCGGTGTCGAGCTTCTGGCGCTCTATCGTCGCGAGCGCGATCGGGACGAGCGAGCAGCTGTCGCCAACGCTTCCGACGACGCAGTCGGTGCGCCCCGCCATCGCGGCGTGCACCGCGGCGCGCGCGAGCTCGTAGCAGCGTATCGCGTCCGTCCCGCGCGCGGGGCAGCTCCTCACCATGTAGCTCGGGTCGATGTACTTGACGCTCGAGTCGAGCCCCTTCCCCTTGAAGTGATCGGTTATCTTCCGCTTGAGGAACTCGCCGATGTCCTTCTTGAGGACGTTGCCGCTCGCGTCGCGCTCCTCGGCGCCCTCGAGCAGCTCCTGCCCCGCGCCCTCCGCGACGACGATCACCGCGTGGGACTTCCCGGCGGCGAAGCGGCGCTCGAGCGCGGCGAGGAGTCCGGAAGGCCCGCCAAGCTCAAACTTCACCTCTGGGACCAGGCAGAAGTTCACGACCGGGTTCGCGATCGTCGCGGCGGCGGCGATGAAGCCGGAGTCTCGCCCCATAAGCTTGACGAGTCCGATGCCGTGCGGCGTTCCCTTCGCCTCGACGTGCGCGTTGCGTATCACCTCCGCGGCCTGCGCGACGGCGCTCTCGAAGCCGAAGCTGCGCCCCACGAACATGAGGTCGTTGTCCACGGTCTTGGGGATTCCCACCACGGATATCTTGAGCCCGCGCCGCGCCACCTCCGCCGCGATGTCGCTCGCGCAGCGGAGCGACCCGTCGCCGCCGATGCAGAAGAGGACGTTGATGTTCATCCTCACGAGCGTGTCGACCATTACGTCGGACGGCTGCTGGCCTCTGCTCGAGCCGAGGATGGTCCCGCCCGCCTCGTGGATCGTGTCCACCGCGTCGGCGTCGAGCATGATGGGCTCGTGTCCGCACTCGGGGTTGAGCCCCGCGTAGCCGTAGCGGATTCCGAACACGTTCGTGACGCCGTAGTCGAACTTGAGTATCTCGACGAGCCCCTTGATGACGGTGTTAAGCCCGGGGCAGAGTCCGCCCGCGGTCACGATGCCGACGCGCGTCCAGCGCGGGTCGTGGAATATCCGCTCCTTCGGGCCCGCCTTCTCGAAGGTCGGCAGGTGTCCGAGCTTCGTCTCGGCGAAGCGGGCGAACGTCTCGTTCTCCGTCGCGAACACGCGCTCTCCGTCCGCAACGTACTTGCGGTGCCTCACCGGCGACGGGAGCTTGCACTCCCCGAGCGTCTTCACGTCGCACGAATACCTCGCGCGGTCGGAAACTATCTTGTCAAGAACCGACGACATTGCGTTTTCCTTTCCTTTGGGGACTATTCAAGAATGCCGCCGACGGCGAGCGAGATCGCCTCCGCGATGCGCTCGTGCCCGGCCGCGGACGGATGCAGCCTGTCGCGCTCGCCGTTGCTGAAGAACGGCACGTGGGAGTCCGACAGCGGATAGAGCCCGCTGTCCGCGTTTATGTCGACGACCTTCGCCGCCCAGACGCCTCCCGCCTCCTTCACCGCCTCGACGTAGTCGTCTATGAAGAGCCCGAGCTCGTTCGAATTGGACTCGTCCGGCTGCACGTTCTTAGCGCCGAACGCCGCGTAGCCGCGGTGGATCGGCGTGAGCAGAACGAATCGCGACTTCGGGAAGCTCTCCCTGAGGAACGACATCGCCGAGTTGATGCGTCCGCGCAGCGTCGAGCCGTCCATGGAAAGCGCGCGCCTCTTCACCGGCACCTCGCGTCCGTTCCTGTTCACCTTCGCGTCCGAGACCTCGTACCACTCGCCGAGCGGGACGTTCGAGTTGTAGTCGTTCGTGCCAGCGAAGACGAACACGACGTCCGGACACTCCTTGTGGTCCTTCATGTACGCACGCGCCTGGTCCGCGATGTGCGACCACTGCTGTCCGTTGATGCCGTAGACGAGCGGACTGAATCCGTACCAGTCTCCGAGGAAACCCCAGTAGTTCTTCGTGCACCCGATGTGGCGCCTGTCGGTGATGGAGTCGCCGAGGAACAGCACCTTCTTCGAGGGCTTCGCGTACTGCGCGAGCCAGGCGGCCGCCTCGTCGGACCACACGTCCGTCGCACGTCCAATCCTGCGCAGTCCGTAGCCGTGTCCGCCGTTCGGATATATCCTCGCCGTCGACTTCACGCCCGCCATGCGCAGGTGCCAGTCGTACGTCACCGTCGTCTCGATCTGGCAGAAGTCGTCGACGGACTGCGCTATGAACGCGGGCGGGGTCTCGGAGTCGACCGGATACTCCGGGCGGATTTCCATCCCCTTCCACCCCTTGGACGTAGTCGACGGGTCGTTGCGGAAGCGGATGTCCCACGGATAGATCGGCATCTGGAAGTCGGGGCGGCACGGATAGTCGTCCGCGTCGTCTACGCGCTCGTAGAGCCGCCTGCGCCAGTTGGTGGAGGCGCGTATCGCGAGGTTGGCGCCGGCGGAGAATCCGATGACTCCGACGCGTCCCGGGTCGATGCGGTACTTCGCCGCGTCCCGCCTGAGGATGCCTATCGCGCGCTGCACGTCGCAGAGCGCCGCGTCGCGCTGCTCCGGCGCGCGGTAGATGAGAACCGCGGCGGAGAAGCCGAGCGCGTTGAGCCACTCCGCGATCTCGGTGCCCTCCTTGTTCCACCCGAGCTGCCGGTAGCCTCCGCCGGGGAGGATCACCACGACTCCCTTCGCGCCCTCGCCCGCCGCGGGGAAGAACGTGAAGAACGGATCGTTCACGTCCGACACGACGAGGTTGCGCTGCCAGAGCTCGTGCTCCATCATCCTGATGGGCTTGTCGTTCGCCTTCATCGGCACCTTGCCCTCGGGCCACAGCTTCGTGTCCGCGGCGGGATCGTGCTTCCAGAGCTCCTCGATGAGCGCCGCGCGCGCCTCTGGCGTGCCGTCGTCCGCGCAGTACCGCGCGGGATAGCGGCGTTCCTTTGAAACCTCCTCCGGCGTCTTCGCGAAGGACTCCGCGGCGGCTGCAAGGCAGAGTGCCGCGGCAAATGCGCCGCGCACAAGCGACGCCCCGACGAGAATATTCTTCTTCATACCGAGATTTTACCACACATCGGCCGCCTCGCGCAACCGCCAAAAGGCCGTTTCCAAGGCGCTCGGCGCGATTCAACTTCAGCGCCGTTCGCTCCGCCGCGGAGCGGCGGAACCCCCTGGAATCGCAAGCGCGGCGTAGATCGTCGCGGTGACGCAGATGGGGGCGACGAAGATCGCCGTGACGGCCATCGCCCAGCCGGGGACTCCGAGCGGGAGTAGGATGGAGCAGACGGCGAAGAGCGACGCCGTGTAGGCGATCTGTCCGGCCATGATTGCCTTCGGACGCTTCGCGAGCGCCGCGAGGCCCTCCACGCGTGCGCGCACCGCCTGCACGGCGGCGATGAGCGAGTAGAGACCGACGGCGAGGCGCGCCGTTCCGATGATCCGCGGCGGGACGTTCTGGTACATGCCGAAGTACCAGCCTCCGATCAGCGGAGTGGAGAACGCAAGCGGAACTACGCCGAGAACAAGCCCCGCGACGACGGCATACGCGAGAAGGCGCCTGTCGCCCGCGTACTCAGGCGGAAACTTGATCGCCACCGTCTGCATGCGCAGCGCGGCAAACGCCACCGGGTTCGCGACGCCGAGGGTGACGTAGTGGATTGCGAGCATG
>JAFPDR010000216.1 GCA_017389885.1 Kiritimatiellia bacterium | reverse complement strand
GGACGTTCTCCTCGCGCGCGACAGGAACTGCGAGAGGTGGATCGCCGCGCATGCGTCCGGCGGCGGCGAGAAGCCGCAGGGCGCGCCGGCCGCGGGGGCGTCCGGACAGGACGCGCTCGGCGCGGCGATACGGCGCGGGCTCAGGGAAGACGCCGCGGAGGCCGCGAAGGCGATGCTCGCCTCCGGCGCGACTGCGATGGACGTGATCGAGAAGGGGATAGTCCCCGCGCTCGAGCAGGTCGGCAACGCGTTCGAGAAGGGCACGGCGTTTCTTCCGCAGCTCCTCATGGCCGCGGACGCCGCAGGCGATGCCTTCGCGGTAGTGCGGAAGACTGGCCTGTCCAAAACCCGGCAGCCGGAGAGCGCGGACGGCAAGGCGGCTCCCGGACGTCCGATCGTGATCGCGACTGTGAAGGGAGACATCCACGACATCGGCAAGAACATCGTCCGCGCGCTTCTCGAGAACTACGGATTCGACGTGATCGACCTGGGGCGCGACGTCCCGCCGGAGACGATCGTCGAGCGCGCGCGCGCGGCGAACGCGGGCATGATCGGGCTTTCCGCCCTCATGACGACGACAGTGGGCGCGATGGCCGAGACGGTGCGGCTCGTAAAGGAGGCTGGTCTCGACGCCAAGACCTTCGTGGGCGGCGCTGTGGTGACGCAGGAGTACGCCGATTCCATTGGTGCCGACTTCTACTCGAAGGACGCGATGCAGGCAGTCCGCCTCGCCGAGCGCATCCTCCGCGGCTGATCCGCCGCGGGGGCCGCGGGGCGATTGTATCGGCGCGATCAATTTGGTATAATATCCGCCAAACGTCGACCTCGGACTTTAGCTCAGCTGGTAGAGCATCTCACTTTTAATGAGGGGGTCGCGGGTCCGAGCCCCGCAAGTCCGACCACTGCAGATTCCCGAAACGCCCTGTCGCCGAATTTGGTATAATGTAGACATGGCTTGTAAAACTAAAGGCATGTCGACGCACGGCGTCTCGCGCGATCCCTTCGGGGAGCTGTCCGGAGGAGGAGGGCTCCCCGCCGGACTTCGCCAGCGTTTTCCTGACCGCGTGCTCGTCATGACGACGGACGGATGCTTCGGGCGCTGTCCGCACTGCACGAGGAAGTTCATCCTCGGGAAGTCGCCGGTAGTCGACTCTCCGGCGCGCCTCGCCGCGTGCGTCGAATACGTGAAGCGCCACAGGAAGGTGCGCGACGTGCTGCTGTCCGGCGGGGACGTGCTTACGCTTTCCGACGCGGAGGTGGGGCGGTTGGTCGACGCTTTCGCCTCTCTCGACCAGGTGGAGGTCGTACGCATCTGCACGCGCGCGCCGGTGGCGACCCCGGCTCGGATCACGGACGCTCTCGCGCGCATGCTCGCGAAAAAGGGCAGGGGCAAGGTCTGGGCCAACGTGCACGTAAACACCGCGGCGGAGGCTAAGAGGGCGCGTGAGGCCGCGGCGCGGCTCGTCGACAGAGGGATACCGGTTTCCTCGCAGACCGTCCTTCTCCGCGGCGTAAACGACACGCCGCGCAGGATGCTCGCGCTGCTGCGCGCTCTCTCCGCCGCGCGGATTCGTCCGTACTACGTGTTCCAGTGCGATCCCGTCGACGGACTGGTCCAGCGCTTCGGCGTCCCGCTCGAAAGGGCGAAGGAGATCGAGTCCTACTGCGCCGAGCGCATCGGAGGACTCGCGCTGCCGCGCTTCGTGGCGGACCTCCCGGGCTCTCGGCGCAAGACGCCGATCGAACGGCTGTAGGAAAGTTTAGAAGTCGAAAGACTGGAAGCGGGAAGGGTGAATACATGACCACAAGAAAGACAAAGGACGGGAAGTCCGTGTCGCTCCTGGGATATGGCGCGATGCGGCTTCCGACGACGGATGGCGGGCACGCCAACGGCTGGGCGCCCGACGGATACTCCGCCGCCGAGATCGACCAGGCGACGCTCGACGCGCAGGTGAAGACGATGCTCGAGCACGGCGTGAACTACTTCGACACTTCGCCCGCGTACTGCCGCGGCGAGTCCGAGCGCCGCCTCGGCGAGGCGCTCGCGAAGAGCGGCTTCAAGCGGTCGGACTACATGATCGCGACGAAGCTCTCGAACTTCGCGCCCCAGCAGTATCCGCTCGAGGAGTGCAAGAAGATGTTCGAGGCGTCGCTCAGGTTCCTGCGCACCGACTACATCGACAACTACCTCCTGCACGCGATCGGCAACGACGGGTTCGCGACGTTCTCGAAGCGCTATCTCGAGAACGGCGCGCTCGACTGGTGCGTCGAGCTGCGCAGGGAGGGGCGCATCCGCAACCTCGGCTTCTCCTACCACGGCGACCCAAAGGCGTTCGAGTGGTGCCTCGAGCACAACGACAAGTACAAGTGGGACTTCTGCCAGATACAGATGAACTACGTGGACTGGCTCCACGCGCAGGAGACGAATCCGCGGAACCTCGACGCGAAGTACCTCTACGGACGCCTCACCGAGCTCGGCATTCCTGTCGTCATAATGGAGCCGCTTCTCGGCGGACGCCTCGCGCGCCCGAACTACGCGCTTTCGCGCGAGCTCTCCCCGCTCGATCCGAATGCGTCGCTCGCGAAGTGGGCGCTCCGGTTCTGCGGGACCTATCCGAACGTGATGACGATCCTCTCCGGCATGACGCGCACCGCGCACGTCGAGGAGAACATAGCGACGTTCTCCCCGCTCGTTCCGTGCACCGAGAAGGAGCTCGCCGCGCTCGAGCGCGCGGCGGTCGCGCTCATCAAGCTGCACACGATCCCGTGCAACTACTGCAACTACTGCATGCCGTGTCCGTTCGGACTCGACATTCCCGCGATCCTCACGTTCCGCAACGCCGTGATAACGGCCGAGAAGGCTCCGTCCGCGCGCGAGGCCCTCGCGATGTACCGCTCCGCCGTGCCGGACATGCTCCGCCGCGCCGAGCGCTGCACCGGATGCAACCGCTGCAAGATGCACTGTCCGCAGAGCATAGACATATCGAAGGAACTCGGCGAGATCGACAAGTGGGTCGACTCGCTAATCGACGAGGAGGTGGCGAAGTGAAGTCCGAGACCGCAAAGAAGTGGGCCAAGCGCGCCGTCGCGCTTGCAGTCGTCGCCGCGGCCGCCGGGGAGTTCCTCGGTGCGCCTTCGACTGGGATACTGAGGATACAGCCGGCCGCAACGGTCGCGTTCCTCGTCGTGCTTCTCGCGACGCCGCTTGTCGGACGCGTCTTCTGCGAGTGCCTGTGTCCGCTCGGCGCGCTGCAGAGCTTCGTGAACTGGGTGTTCCATCCGAAGACGCACGTGCGCCGCGTCTGCACGAGGCTGCCGGTCTCGCCGCGCCAGAAGATCGTGCGCACGCTCGTCCTTGTCGTGTTCTGGGCTCTGCTCCTCGGCGGATTCGGCGCCGTCGCGTGGTTCCTCACCCCGTACTCGATCTTCGGCAAGGCGATGGCGCTCTTCGTCCCAGGAGTCGTTCTCTTCGCCGTCGTGATGGTCCTCGCGGCGGTCGGGAAGGGGCGGATCTGGTGCAACTGGATTTGCCCGGCGGGAACGCTCTTCTCGGCGCTTTCGGCGAAGAGCGTGTGCCGCCACAAGGTAGGCGAGGGGTGCGCGAACTGCAGGGCGTGTTTCGCGAAGGCGGAAACGTCCGCGAAGTCGCAGGACGGCGGCAATGGCGTGACGAGGCGCGACGCGCTCCAGGGCGTCGCGGTGCTGGCCGCGGCGGAGGCGGTGGAGAAGACGACGGACGGAGGCTTCGCCGAGGTGTCGCTTCCGCTCGTCCCGAAGCGTCCCGCGAGCATCATGCCCCCCGGCGCGCTGAACCGCAGGCGCTTCAACGCGAAGTGCGTGGCGTGCGGACGCTGCATCAAGGCGTGTCCGAGCGGAATCCTCCGCCAGTCCGTCGCGCTTAAGAGCTTCGGGCAGCCGGAGATGTTCTTCCAGAACGACTTCTGCCGCACGGCGTGCGCGTTCAAGTGCGCGAAGGCGTGTCCGGTCGGTGCGCTCGTCCCGGGCGAGGCGTCCGAGAAGGGCTCGTGCCGCGTCGGACTCGCCCATGTCGAGAAGGACCTCTGCATAAGGACGACGGAGGGGGTCGAGTGCGTCGCGTGCTCGCGGAAGTGTCCGAAGGGCGCGATCACGGTTGTCGACGGACTCCCGAGCGTCGACGCCAAGCTATGCGTCGGATGCGGCGCGTGCGAGCACGTCTGCGCGGCGCGTCCCGAGCCCGCGATACGCGTAGCCGCGGCGGATTAGCCGCGGCGGCTGCGGAAGAACTCCTGCAGCACGAGCCGGCACGGCTCCTCGAGCACGCCTTCGGCGAGCTCGGGGTGGTGGTTTATGCCGGGGTGGCGGAAGATGTCGAAGACGGTGGAGCCTCCGCGCTTCGGGTCTGATACTCCCCACACGATGCGCGCGGGCCTTGCGAGCACGAGCGCGCCCGCGCACATGGGGCACGGCTCCTTCGTGACGTAGACCGTGGTGCCGGTGAGGCGCCAGTTCCCGCGCGCGTTGAAGGCCGCCGTCAGCGCAAGCATCTCGGCGTGCGCAGTGGCGTCGAGAAGCCCCTCGGTCTGGTTGTGCGCGCGCCCGAGGATGCGTCCCTCCGCGTCGACTACTACGCATCCGGTCGGCACCTCGCCGTCCGCCGCGGCCTTCTCCGCCTCGCGCAGCGCCATCTCCATGAACTTCACGTCTCTCTCTTCCTCTTCGCTCATGCGTGTATTATAGCAAATTGCGCGATTGGCGGTTCGGGCGAGCCCCGCGACGAGCGCCCGAAGCGGCGTCGGTTATGGTATAATATTAGCCATGAACGACTCTTTTATGACCCGCTGGTATTCGGCGCCGGTTCTGTGGTTTGTCCTTGTCGCTGTTTTGCTCGCGACATGGGCGGTCATGGACTCGGGCGCGCTCGTGAACGCCTTCGACCAGGACGGATACTCTCCGTTCGAGCTCGCGACGCTCCCGTTCTTCGCGGCCATCGTGCCGCTCGTATGGTGGAAGTGCCCATTCACGGATCTAAGCGCCGCCGCGCGGTCCTCTGCCTCGCCGTGTCGATTGTGGCGGTGATGGCGATCGTGAAGGAGATGGACCTCCACAACATGGCGCTCCACGCGCTGTGTCCGGACTTCGTCGGAGAGGACGGCAAGCTCATCCCCGGCGTCCTCTTCAAGCCGAACGGGAGTCCGCTCACCGGCACCCCGTTCAAGGCGCGCTTCCTCACAAACGGCGCGGTGCCGTTCGGCGCGAAGGCGTTCGTCGTCCTCTACTTCGCCGCGTTCTTCGGC
>JAFPDR010000215.1 GCA_017389885.1 Kiritimatiellia bacterium | reverse complement strand
GGCGTCAGGAGCCGCAGCAGCCAGTCGCGGCGTTCCTGTCCGTATCCCGCGATGCCGCGGACGAGTCCGCGGCCGTATTCGCGCGAGTTTTCGATTATGAGCGCAATCCGTTTCATGTCTGGTTTCTTTCCGTGCAATCCTGCATTGCAGATATTATACCATTTCCGTCCGCCGCCGCGTTGACTCGCGGACTGGTTTTGCTATAATACCCGGGAAAGGGAGACTTGCATGAGAAAACTGCTTTTCATTGTTGCATCTGCGGCGGCGCTCGCCACGCACGCCGCGGCGGAGCTCGCCGAGACGCCTACGGGCGTGAGGCTCGCGCGCGACGGAAGGACCGTGTGGAACCTCGAGATCGAGACGCCCGAGGGCCGTCCGTTCTTCCATCCGCTCACGCTGCCTGGCGGACGTACGCTGACGGACTCGCGTCCGGCGGACCACGTGTGGCACCTCGGCTACTGGTTCTCGTGGAAGTTCATCAACGGCGTCAACTACTGGGAGCCGGCGGACGCGGAGCGGAAGGGGTTCGAGCCCGCCGGCGCGACGCGCGTCGTCGCGAAGTCGGTGAAGATCGACGGACTTTCCTGCCGCGTCGGGCTTGACCTCACGTATGGTCCGCGCGGCGAGGAGCCGGTCCTTTCCGAAAAGCGCGAGATCGTCGTGGAAGCGCCGGATGCCGACGGAGGGTACGTCATCTCGACGCACCACCTCTTCACGGCGCTCGCGGACGTCACGCTCGACAGGTCCGAGCCGTGGGGCAGCGTCGAATCAGGAAAGTGGGGCGCGGGCTACGCGGGCACTACGCTGCGCCTCGACCCTGCGCTCGCCGCGGCGTTCTCCGTGCGTGGTTCCGCGGGCGGCGCGACGCCCGGGGAATGCACGGCGCGCGAGACGAAGTACCTCGAGTTCACCGACCCCGCGACTGGGGAGGGCGTTCTCTTCGAGCAGCTCAAGGCGCCGCAGGGCGCGCGGTTCTACCTCTGGCCGGACAAGCGGATGATCAATCCGTCGGTCGTCTACACGGGCGCTCTGAAGCTGAAGAAGGGCGAGACCCTCGAGCTCGCCTACCGCCTTTCGGTGCGCGCCGGCGCAAGGAACGCTGCGGCTTCTGCGGGGAACCAGTCCGACGTCGTCGTTCTCTCAAACCGCTTCGGCGTCGCGAAGATCGACCGGCTCGGCGCGCGCGTCGTGTCGTACATCCCCGCGGGCGGAGAGGAGACGCTCGCCATGCTTGATTCGGGGACGGGCGGAATGCCGATCTGCTTTCCGTGGTTCCAGTTCAACGGGCCTAATGGCGAGAAGTCGCCGAAGCACGGGATCGCGCGGTACAGCATGTTCGATTTCCGTGTCGACAACGGTGCGGACGAGTCCACGGCGCTCTTCAGGCTCCGGTCCTACATGGCCGAGCATCGCGAGCTGTTCCCGCATGAATACGAACTGAGTCTGCACGTCACGCTCGGCGAGACGCTGACGCTCGTTCTCCTCTGCCATAACACCGGAAAGACCGCCTTCCCAATGACGATGGCGTTCCATCCATACATCCTGCGATCCGCCGTGCCGCGGCTGTTCGACGAGGGGAGCGGAAGGTTCCGCACGTGGGATCCGGACGAGACGTCGCACGCCAAGACGCAGGGGCTCGCGCCGGACGACTGGCGAAAGTTCGTCTGCGTCGAGAACGGATCGTTCGATCCGTCCGAGGCTTTCACGCTCAAACCGGGGTCGATCGCATCGCTCGTGCGCACGCTCGGTCCGAAAGGCCGTCCCGCGTCCGATGCGGACGCCGTGGTGCGTCCGACGTTCGTGTCCTGCGGACTCGAGATCCCCGCGGAGCCGGGCGAGAGCTGCCTCGTCCGCTACTGGGCGAAGGGCTCGCTTATGTGGGAAACCGCCGCCGATCTCGTGTACTTCGACACTACGAAGACGTGGCGCGGAAGCATCACCGGTCTCGCCGAAGACACGTCCTACGATCTGCGCATGAAGGTAGGCGACGGGGAGACGATGACGGGCGGCTTCCGCACGTGGAAGAGCGACGTGCCTGTCGCGAAGACGGTGACTCTCGATCCGAAGACGGAGCGCTTTCCGATACGAATCGACGCGAAGGGCTCGCCCGACGGGTGGATACGCTACACGCTCCCCGCGGGGACGAAGCTCGTGAACGCGACGACGAACGACACGATCGCAGTCGAGGGCGCGCAGTACGTTCTGCTCGACGACATGACGATCGAAGGCGGGACGGGCCGCTATTCCGTCACCGTGCGCGACTCGCGCTTCGTGCGCATCCGCAACTGCGACATCAGCCGCTGGGGCAGGAACGGACCCGTCGCGTACGACAGGAAGGGGCGCTGCCAGGACTCCGCGGGGAAGGAGATAAACTTCGACGGCGCGATCACGCTCTTCAGGGGCGCGGTCGGAACCGTTGTGGAGCGCTGCTTCGTGCACGATCCGAACTGCCGCGCCAACAGCTGGTTCTACAGCCATCCGGCCGGACCCGAGGCGGTGATGCTCAACAAGCCGGACCACTCGACGGTCATCCGCTACTGCGACTTCGTGGGCTCGGATGTCCATCGCTTCAACGACGCCGTGGAGAGCTGGGGGAACTTCCATGAGGACGGAGGCTTCAACCGCGACGCAGACGTCTACGGGAACTTCATGATCTACTGCAACGACGACTGCATCGAGCTCGACGGCGGACAGCGCAACGTGCGTTGCTTCGGCAACAGGTTCGAGGCCGCGCTCTGCGGCGTGTCAATCCAGGGCTGCATGATGTCCCCCGTATACGTCGAGGACAATCTCTTCTCCGGGATGTGCGACGAGTTCGGGTCCGCGGGCCAGACGATCAAGACCGGCGGCGGCGCGCACGGCACGAACGCGACGGCATTCGTCCGCGGCAACGTCTTCGCGGGGCCGGGGAGCGGCATACGGATGATGCCGACGCTCGGCTGCCGGCTCGTCGGCAACGTCTTCGCGGACGGACAGGGAGTGCAGGACATGGAGCTTTCGCCGAGGTCCTCGGAGAAGGACTGCAGCCGCGGAGAGGACTACGATCTTGACTCCGTGCTGGAGCATCCGCGCCGCCCGCTTGGCTTCGAGCTTTCGCGCGGAAAGGTGAATGACGTCAAGGGTGACTTCACCGTCGAGGCGATCGCGACGGGATCCGAGTCCGTGGGGTTTGAGGTGCGCAAGCCCGACGCGATGGACTGGTTCACGGTCGAGCCCGCGCGTGGGGAAGTAAAGCCGGACGCTCCGCTCGAGCTGAAGGTGAAGCTTCTCCGGGACCGCATGCAGGACCGCCGCCACTACCGCGGCGCCTTCCTCGTGCGCACGCCCGAGGGGCTTTCGCGTCCGGTGTCCTTCTACGCGGAGACTGACTTCGTCCCGCCGTTCAGGGCGGAGAAGCCCGGCGAGACCGCGGTATACGCGACATGCGAAAGGACCGCGCTCGGAGCGCCGCGGACGTTCTCGTTCGACGTGCCGAAGAAGGGGAGGTACTACTTCCTCATCCACGCGTCGTCTCCGAACCGCAAGCCGAACATCAAGGTCGGAGTGGACGGCGCGGAGCCGGAGCCGTTCCGCCAGCAGTTCACGCCGTATCCGTCGTGGGTGATGCTCTCGCCCGGCGGAAAGTTCGGCAACACGATCCGCTTCTACGACTTCGCGCCCGGCACGCACACGGTCACTGTTTCGGGCTCCAAGTCCATCACCTACGACGCCGTGGTGCTGACCGACTCCCCCGGCTCGTTCGAGCCGCGCTGACCACTTGCCTTCGCGCGTTGCTTCGCCGCGGCAAGGGCGGCGAACGTCGTGTTGGCTTTCGGTTCCGTCCCGTCCGGCGCGGCGTTTTTCCGCGGCGCATCCGCCGCGTCCCGCTTCATCGGAGCGGACGGAGTCCGCGCCCTGCCTGGCGCGTGTCTGACGCTCCGCGCCCATGTTCCGCGCAGCCCGAGCTTGCGGACGAACACGACGGCGAGGAACGCAAACGCGGCGAGGAGATAGAGCCAGGGCTCGAGGGGGACAAGCCGGCGGACGGACGGGAGCTCGTCCCAGATTCCGTCGAACGACGTCCTTGCGCGGCCGCCGCTCCGCTCCGAGAGCCGCGCGAGCGCGCGTTCGCCCGAGGAAGGGTCTGACGGACGGTGGAACTCGGCCGGATGCGGCAGACACGCCGGCGCGAGGGCGACGGGCTTTCCGTCTGGGAGGATGACCACGGGGAAAGCCGTCTCGCCGCCGTAGAGCGGGACGAAGGCGGACAGCGTGTCTGACGATTCCCATTTGAGGGCGTCGATTTTCCGGTCTACTCCTTCGCCGCCGCGCTCGAGAATCGTAACGAGACGGAGTCCGGAGTTGGGCACGGCGGTGAGCGGGTTCTCCTCGTCTGCGACTGCCGTTATGCGAAGGCCTCCCGGCTCTATCCTGCGCTCGAAGTGGAACCCTCCGTGCTCGGTCCCGTCGTCGCCGAGCGTCCACCTCGCGATTGCGGTCGCGAGTTCCGCGCCGTCCTTCGACGTCATGAGCGGCGCTGCGTGGGGGCCTGCGAGCTCTCCGGTGAAGGCGAGCGTACGTCCGATTCCGGCGCGCATGAACGCGAGGACTGGCGCGTGCTCGTCGTCTTGGGTGAGGATGGCGGTCTCCGCGCCGTCGCGGATGTAGGTGAGGTTGTATCCGCCGATCGCGGCGGATTCGCCGCGCAGCACGTCGGAAATCTGGCGGATCGCCGCGGTGGCCTTGACCGGAGTTAAGTTCGTGCACATCGCGGTCTTCGCGACGAGGTATGTGTCCTGCATGAAGAGCCGGGGTATCTCCTTCGCGTCCGACTCGAACTGGCACGTACCTCCGCCGGCCTCCGCGATCTTCTTCAGGAGATCGGCGTCGCAGTCGCTTTCCCTTCCGAGCCCGATGACGCTAACGGTTATTCCGGACGCCTTCGCCTTTGCGAGATACGAGTTGTAGTCCCCGGGCTCCTCCGAGTCGGCCGCGTCGGCGAAGAGGATCAGGTGCTTTGTCGGCGCGGAGGCGAGCGCGAGCTGCCTGAGGCCTGCCATTATTCCCTCCTCGACGAAGATGCCGCCGCCCATGGACCGGATTCCGAGAACGCTGTCGCGGCGCGTCTGCGCCTGGTCGGCGAACTGCATCTCGAGTATGAGGTGCGGCTGGGAGTCCACGGCGATCACCGACACCTCGTCCATCGACGACAGCATGTCGATCGCTCCCATCGCGCCGAGGTTGGCCATGTCCATCTTCGTGCGGCCTCCGCTCGCCGCGGCGGCCATCGAGCCGGAGCGGTCCATGACGATGGCTATGGCGATGGAGAACTTGCGGTGCTCCTGCCTGAGCTCGAGCGACACGGGCAGAACATCCTCGACGGGCGTCTTGTACCAGCCTCCCGGACCGAACGACCTTTCGCCTCCCGCGAGTGCGAGGCCGTGCCCGAGGTCGGCTGCGTACGCCGCGAGCTCGCGCAGGAAGGCAGGCGAGAAGGATTTTGCGGGGACGTTGTCTATAAGGACTCCGCCGTAGTCCGCGAGCGCGGCGATTCCGCCGTCGAAACCGGCGGCCTCCCGCGATTCCACGCCGACGCCTCCGCGGCGGATTGTGTCCGGCACCGTCGTGGCTCCGCCTTCGTGCAGATAGAGGAGCGGACGTCTTCCCTCGACCTTGACCAGGAATTCCGCGCGGTTGTTTTCGCGGCAGGGGTCGTCCGCTGCGGGCGTTATCTCAAGTGCGTATCGCCTGAGTCCCGCGCGTCCCGCGAAGTCGCGGAAGACGAGCGGGGTGAGGCCGGGGCGGAAGACCTTCGTTCCGTGCGCCACGACGTTGGTCCCGCGCAGAAGGGCGTATGCGTTCGTCGTTGTTTCCGTCGCGACGGCCCAAGCCGTCACGGAGACGGGCGCGCCGGGCGCGACGGTGCCGGGTGCGTCGATCGTCGCGACGGACAGGTCGTGAGCGAATGGACGCGACTGGAGGAACGTGTCCACGCCTGCGGCCGCGTTTCCCGGAGGTGTAGTGAAAAGCCCGTCCGAAAGCAGGAGTATCCGCGCGGGGCGTCCGTCTTCGACGAACGCCGCCGCCTTCTCCAGCGCGTGCGCGATGTCCGAGCCGTTTCTGTCCACGTCCTGTATGAACTCGGAGAATCCCTCGTCTCCGGGCTGCGTCTCGACCTCGGCGGTGCGTCCGAACGCGATCACCGCGAGCTCCGCGCCCGCAGGACGCGCGGCGGATATGCCGCGGATTATGCGCGTCTGCTCCGCGACTGCTGCGTCGGTCATTGAGAGCGAGCGGTCTGCGAGGACTATAAGCCTTCCTGCGCGCTCGGGCTTCGGGAATCCCGGCCTCAGGAGCGCGAGCGCGGCGAGCGCGGCGACTGCGGCCGTAGCGCGCGAGCGGGAGAACCTGAAGTGCAGGGCGAGCGCGAGAAGGGCGAGGAGCGCGGGGATCCATGCTACCGACTTCGTCCGCAGCGCGTCGTCAGGCGCCTTTGCGCGCGAACCGAGGCTGACGGTCGTCCGCCTTGTGAGATCGCTTTCCTCCGCGTCTAGGAGAGCCGCTTCGCGCGTCCCGGAGTCCGGCCCGTGGTGCAGCGACGCAAGGTACCTGTCGGCGGCGGAAACCGCGTTCTGCACGAAGGCGGGGAACGCGGGCGAGCGGAAGAACGGGAGCTGCGGATTCGAAAACGCGAGATGGCATGCGTTGGACTCGGTCGAGACGAGGGGCGTCGTGCCGAGGTAGGCGACTGGTATGCCAGGAAGCGCGTCGGATGAAAGCGCGTATGGATCGCCGTCGAGGGCAACTCCTTCAAGAAGTGGTTCGGCGGGATCGACCCATACGGGGCCGAACGAACGCGCGGCCGACGATTCGTGGAAATGGACGAGGTACTGGCGAGGCGAGCGGGGCAGGGCGGAATCTGCGAGCACTATGTCCGCCTCCGCGGCGGAGACGAAGTTCGTGACGAATCCGGTGGCCTCGAGGGCGCGTCTTGCGACGTCCGCGCGGGGCTTGTTGCGGAACGATACCGCCGCCGTCACGCGAGGGACGTTGGGCGGATCGATTACGACCTCGTTGTCGGCCGCAAGGGCGTCCTGCGGGATGGAGGCGGTGATCGGTCCGTCCGATGCGGGCACGACGGTCGAGAAGCGCGAGCGGCCCTCGGCGTCGAACCTGAGCGTCGCCGTGCCGTGTCCGGAAAGCGCAAGCGCGGTCTCGTCCGCGCCTGGTCCGAAGCGCCGCGCCTCCACGAATACGGAGTCCACGCCTGGCGAGGCGCGTAGCCTGCGCACCGCGGTGATCGCGAAGTTGGGGAGTGGTTTGCCGAACGCCTCCCACCTAAGTCCGGCGCGCGGCGTTCCCTCCGGCGCGGGCATGTCGGTCAGCACGAGTATTTCGTCCCCCGGCAGCGAGAGGGACTTCGCGGCGGCGAGTTCGCGCTCGAGGGCGGTCGAGTCCGCGGCGCGGCGTATCCGCACCGCGTCCTTTGTCCCGCGGCGCCTCTCCCGCGCGAGCGCCTCCTCTGCGAGACGCGCGGCCTCGCCATCGCCGGCGGACATGGAGGGGGAGACGTCGAGGATTACGTGGAGCGTCCCCGCGCTGCGTCGCCATGCGAGCGGAGTGAGCGCCGCCGCGACAAGGGCGAGAAGGACGAACAGCTCAAGCCAGAAAAGCGGCGGGAGGACGATTCTGTCGCGGCGGCGGGACTGCGTCGAGACCGTCTTCGGACGAGGCCACAGAAGAAGCGAACCGACTTTCTTCTCCGGGCTCTTGCGGCGGAAGCAGTATATTGCCGCCAGAGCTGCGGCGGTAGTGAGGCCGAAGGCGGCTATGGGCGTCGCGAAGATCATCCCTTCGTCTTCCCTGGAATATGTGCGGCATTGGACTTCATGCCATATATTTTACCATATTTGCATCGCGGCCAACGCAAAAGATAGAGCGTTTGGTGGATTGAAGTCTCACGCAGAGGTGCAGAGAGGCAGAGAGCGCAGAGAATGTCTCCGAAGAGCCCCGTAATTTGGCAATGTGCGTTTTATAAAAACACCTCGCGGCAAATCCGCCGCGATTTCGTCCGCGTCGTAGTCTCTTTTCTCCGCGTCTTGATTTTCTGAT